>NZ_JACDCU010000293.1 GCF_013817365.1 Methylibium sp.
GACGAGGCATCAGGCGGGCTGGTAGGCCAGCCGGACGTAGATCGGCGCGAAGGCTTCGGCCTGCGTCAGCTCGATCAGGTGCTCGCGCGCCAGCTCCAGCGTGGCGATGAAGGTCACCACTTTCACCTGCGGCGGACGCTCGGCGTCGAACAGGTCCTCGAACATCGCGAAGCGCCGGCCCTGCAGCCGCCGCAGCACGATGCTCATGTGCTCGCGCACCGACAGCTCCTCTCGGCTGATCTTGTGGTGCTGGATCAGGCTGGCGCGTTTGAGGATGTCCAGCCAGGCCTCGCGCAGTTCGGCCGGCTCCACGTCCGGATACTGCGGCGCCAGCGACTGCTCGATGTGCACCTGCGCACGCAGGAAATCGCGGCCGAGTTGCGGCAGGCGCTCGAGCCGCGCGGCGGCGAGCTTCATCTGCTCGTATTCGATCAGCCGGCGCACGAGTTCCGCGCGCGGGTCCTCGGCTTCCTTGCCCTCCTCGCTGCGCCGGGGCGGCAGCAGCATGCGCGACTTGATCTCGATCAGCATCGCCGCCATCAGCAAATACTCGGCGGCGAGTTCGAGGTTGCGCTTGCGAATCTGCTCCACGTAGGCCAGGTACTGGCGCGTCACGTCCGCCATCGGGATGTCGAGGATGTTGAAGTTCTGCTTGCGGATCAGGTACAGCAGCAGGTCGAGCGGGCCCTCGAAGGTTTCGAGAAAGACCTCCAGCGCGTCGGGCGGGATGTACAGGTCGCTCGGCAGCGCGAAGAGCGGCTCGCCGTACAGGCGCGCCAGCGCGATGTGATCGACCACGTCGGCACGCGCTTCGGCGCCCAGCACCGGCGCATCGGGCATCACCGTCTCATCGCTGCTCATGTCGTGCAGCAGGGGGGAGTTGCGCTCAAACCTTGGTCTGATAAACGTAGGACTGCTGCGGCACGCGACCCGAGCGCTGCTCGGCCAGCCGCTCGCGGTCTTGCGGGCGGTCCCAGAGCAGCGCTCGACCGCTGCGCTGGCGCTCCTCGAGCAACGGATCGCGCTCCTTGAGCGTCGCGATGAAATCGGTGACGTCGGAGCGGTAGGCTTTCCAGAACAGCGGCATGGCGGCACTTCAGAGTCGAGCCAGCAATTTTAACGACGCCTGCGAAGCCGTTCAGCCGCGCAGTTGCTGCACGGCCGTCAGCACCGTGCTGCGCACCGTCCCGTCGAGCCCACAGACCAAGCCCACCGAACCGCCCGCAACGCCCAACCGCCGCCAGGCCCGCGGCAAAACGTCCTGCACCAGTCTTTCGGCTCCGGCGGCGACCAGACTGCGCTGCTCGGGCGTGCCATTGGCGCCGACCAACACGAGAAACTCGAAGAGCGCTGAAGCCTCCCACAACCGGAACGGTTCGGCTTCGAACAGGATCGGCAAACCCTCCAGTCCTGCCGTGCTGCGCAACGCGGCCAGCGTCTCGCGGCCGTTCGGCGACTTGTCGAGCACGATGAGGTAGCGGCGGGCGGCGCCCGCCGCACCGAATTCGCCCGCGCGAACGCGACGGCCCAACTCACCGGCCAGCTGCTGGCCTTGTGCCTGGCGGCGTTTTGCTTCACCCATTTTTCTTCGCTTCGATGGTCCAGGCCGGATTGTCCATCCGTGGCAATCGTTGGCGTAGGACTCGACCCACGCCCGCTCGCCGCGCTGTCCGATGGCGACCGCAAGTCATGCGAGTAGCCTTGCAAAACTTGCTATTCACTGCCGAGGAGCGCTCGATGACTTCACCCCTCTCGCACCGGTTCCTGACCCGCGGCACGGCCGCTGCCTTCCTTGCGTCGGCCGGCCTGCTGTTCGGCGCAGCCACGGCGAGAGCTGCGGACATGTCCGCCACGGATGGCCGAAACGAGCGCCTGGAACACTACCGCGCGGCCTGCCTGTTGAACCGCCCCAACGCCAACCCCGCAGCCTGTGTGGAAGAGACACTGGCGGCGCGCGAGGCGGCCTCCCAAGGCGAGCTGCAAACGGGCGACGCAGCCTACCGGCGCAACGCCCTGCTCCGGTGCCGCGCCTTGCCCGTTGCCGAGCAACCCGCCTGCGAGGCGCGCATTCGTGGTGACGGCACCGTGAGCGGCAGCGTCGAGGAAGGCGGCATCCTGCGCGAACTGGTGGTTCGAGATCGAACGCCCGGCAAAGAAGCGCCGCCGGCGAACACGAACATCAGCACGCCGGTGCGCATCGACCCGAACCGCGACGGCCTGAGCGACACCGTCCCCGCAGAGCCCGCATTGCCTCACGGGCCGCAACTGCCGCGCTGAACGGCGAGCGCTCGGCAGCCAGCGCGCCGCTCGCTCAAACCGGCACGGGAAGGCGACGCAACCCCAACCACGCCACTCCCAGCACGACCGTGACGGGAACGCTGAGCACGCCGGGGGTGTAGAACAAGGCCGACATCACCGGCATGGCCAGCACCAGTTCGATCACGGCTCCCAGCCCATACAGCACCAGGCCCATCACGACCCACCGCCGCATGTAGGTGGGCAGCCACTGCGCCTGGTTGTGGCGCCAGGCTGCGGCCCGCTGGAATCGGCTGCCGCGATTGACGTCCTGGAACAGCCACAGGAAGAAAAAATATCGGTGAAGCAAAACCAGGAACGGAAGATCGGTCATGGACGTCTTTCGAAAGTCTCGCCAAGTCTGGCATTACCGGCGAGCGAAACCATCCTAGCCACGATGCAAGGCCGCTGCGGCGCCAGTGTCTAAAGGCAGTCTGCCCAGGCTTTGCTTCAGACGCCCGCGAGCCGGCCCCACAAGCCGCTGCGGCGTGCGGCGTCGACCTTGGACTGTCCGCTCGCGTGCATCAGCCCTTCGGCTTCAAGCGCCTCGACGCGCCGCCGGTGTGCCGCCGACCAGGCGCTCTTGGGCTTGCGCGGCGCGAACCACAGCAGCGAACGGCGTTCGTCGAGACGGCCGGCCTTGCTGTCCAGCCACCCGACAGCGAGTGCCTCGTCCACGGCTTCTTCCGCGCTCGGTGCTTCGTGGTCACTGCCATCGCGCGCCATCACCAACCACACGCCGGCGGCTTGGCCATGGTGCTTCGTCAGCCAGCGTCGCCAGGCGGCGCGGTCGCGCGCCTCGACGGCGTGGGGCGGCAAGGAATCTCCGGGCATCGTTCGGTCTCGGCGGTCGCGCTGCAGGCTCGTGCGAGGGGAGCCCCGCCTAGAATCCGCGCTCCGATTTGACCCCAGAACACTCATGGCCAAGAACACCAAGCTGTCCGCGACCTCTTCTGTCAGTGGCCCCGCCCGCGCTGGCACCCCGCGGTCACTGGCCGCCAAGGCCGGCCAGCCCGGCAAGGTGGTCCTCGCCTATTCCGGCGGCCTGGACACCTCGATCATCCTGAAGTGGCTCCAGGACGAGTACCACTGTGAAGTGGTCACTTTCACCGCCGACATCGGTCAGGGTGAGGAGATCGAGCCGGCGCGTGCCAAGGCGCTGAAGATGGGCATCAAGCCCGAGAACATCTTCATCGACGACCTGCGCGAGGAGTTCGTGCGCGACTTCGTGTTCCCGATGTTCCGTGCCAACGCGCTCTACGAAGGCGAGTACCTGCTCGGGACTTCGATCGCGCGGCCCCTCATCGCCAAACGGCTGGTCGAGATCGCAAGGAAGACCAAGGCCGACGCCATCAGCCACGGCGCCACGGGCAAGGGCAACGATCAGGTGCGCTTCGAGCTCGGCGCGTATGCGCTGATGCCCAATGTGAAGGTGATTGCTCCCTGGCGCGAATGGAGCCTGTCGAGCCGCGAAAGCATGCTGGCCTATGCCGACGAGCACGGCATCCCGGTCGACTTCAAGAAGCGCAAGGGCGGCGCGCCGTACTCGATGGACGCCAACCTGCTGCACATCAGCTACGAGGGCGGCGTGCTCGAGGATCCGAACTTCGAGCCCGAGGCCGGCATGTGGCGGCTCACGGTCAGCCCGGAGAAGGCGCCCAACAAGCCGCAGGTAGTGGAGTTGAGCTACGCCCGGGGCGACATCGTCGCGATCGACGGCGAGAAGCTGTCGCCGGCACAGGTGCTGAGCCTGCTCAACAAGATCGGCGGCGCGCACGGCATCGGCCGGCTCGACAAGGTCGAGAACCGCTACGTCGGCATGAAGAGCCGCGGCTGCTACGAGACCCCCGGCGGCACGATCATGCTGGCCGGCCACCGTGCCATCGAGTCGATCACGCTCGACCGTGAGGTGGTCGCGTTGAAGGACGACCTGATGCCGCGCTACGCGCGCATGGTCTACAACGGCTACTGGTTCGCACCGGAGCGCGAACTGCTGCAGGGGCTGATTGACGCCTCCCAAGCCAGCGTGAACGGTACCGTTCGCCTGAAGCTCTACAAGGGCACCATCATGTGCGTGGGGCGCGAGAGCCCCACCGACTCCCTCTTCGACGCGAAGATCTCTACCTTCGACGACGACGGGGGCGCCTACAACCAGGCCGACGCCGGCGGCTTCATCAAGCTCAATGCGCTGCGCCTGCGCATTGCTGCCAACGCGAAAGCGGCACGCGGCTCGCCCAAACGCAAACGGTGAGCATTGGACACCGTTCATCCATCCGCCCAATAACGGCCCGCCTTGCGCGGGCCGTTTGTATTTTCGCGTTGATCCGCGTGTGGCGTTAGTGCTTGGCGTTTTCCCGGTTGAACCCGCGCGTAGGGGCAATCGTGCTCGGAACGCCCGGGGAGCCGTCGCTGCACGGCGCCTGCCACTCGCGCAGTTCCGTCTCCAGTTGCTTGTGGCCGTTGAGCGCGGCCCTGTCGATCAGTGCAAAGACGTTGTCGTCATTGACCTTTTCATGGCCCAGCCCTTTCTTGAGCTGGCGATAGATGGCGTCAATGTCGCTTTCCGGCGCGGAATCGTCCGTTGGCTGCATCTTCGATCTCCTTGTCGTGAACCTGTTTGTGAAACTGCCGGCAAAGCTCGTACCCACGGTCTGTCCGCTGGGCTATCACCGGTTCGGAAGGGGCGTGCGGTTCATACTGCCGCCTCGCGGTGCCACCTGTGCGCGGTGTGGACATTCGGGTCAGGCAAGTGCGCTTCTTCCGCCGGCGGGTCGCCGGGATGCCGCTTCCGTCACCGGCGCCAACATATGCTTGGCACATGTACGCGGAATTCTTCGGCCTGAAACAGGAGCCCTTCTCGATCGCGCCCGACCCGCGCTATCTGTTCATGAGCGAGCGCCACCGCGAGGCGCTGGCGCACCTGCTCTACGGCGTGGACGGCGGCGGCGGCTTCGTGCTGCTCAGCGGGGAGATCGGCGCCGGCAAGACCACGGTGTGCCGCTGTTTCCTGGAGCAGATCCCCAAGCGCTGCAACGTCGCTTACATCTTCAACCCGAA
>NZ_JACDCU010000294.1 GCF_013817365.1 Methylibium sp.
TTAGCGTTGGTGCGCCCGGCTGGGATCGAACCAGCAACCCCTGCCTTCGGAGGGCAGTACTCTATCCATTGAGCTACGGACGCAGGGCGTGGATTCTAGCGCGCGCGCTTGCGGGCCTTTGCCCAGCGCGGCTCGTCAGGGAGGCGGCCTCTATAATCGCCCGGCTTTGCCACCGGCTGCCGACGCACCGTGCTGCGCGGGGCTCGACCCCCCAGTTTTTCCGAGGATTTCATGAGCGACCCTGTGCCCTCCCACGCCGATCCGGAAGCCGATCACGAAGGTCCGATCCGCACGCCCAAGCAGTTGCTCATCGCCGTGGTGGCGTCGTTCGTCATTCCGATCGCCGTCATCGTGATGCTGGCCAGTTTCGTGTCGGATGCTGTTAAACCGGGCGCGGGCACCGAAATGCTCGACGAGCAGGCGATTGCCCGGCGGCTGGCGCCGGTCGGGCAGGTCATGGTCCGCGACGTCACCGATGTGAGCGCGATGAAGTCCGGCGCCGAGGTCTACACCGCTCAATGCGCCGCTTGTCACGCCGCCGGTCTGGCCAATGCACCGAAATTCGGCGATGCCGCTGCCTGGGCGCCGCGCATCACCGCCGGTTACGAGACGCTGCTGAAATCGGCGCTAGAGGGCAAGGGCGCGATGGGTCCGCAAGGGGGCGGCGATTTCAGCGACCTGGAAATCGGCCGCGCCGTGGTTCACCTGGCCAATGCCGGGGGCGCCAAGTTCGAGGAACCCAAGCCGCCGGCTGCCATGGCTGCGGCGAGCGAGCCCGCAGCCGCGTTGAGCGGCGCCATTGCGACCACGGCGGCACCCGCACCGACTGCGCCCGCGCCGGTGCCGGCGGCACCCGCCGCACCGGCAGCAGCGCAATCGCCGCCGGAGCCCGGTGCGACCGTCGCCGCGGCGGGCGAGGTCCCGGCAATCTACACGCAGGTTTGTCAGATGTGCCATGCGGCCGGTGTGGCGAACGCTCCCAAGCTGGGCGACAAGGCGGCCTGGGCGCCGCGGCTGGCCCTGGGCATTGACGGGCTGACGCAAAGCGTGATCAACGGCAAAGGGGTCATGCCTCCGAAGGGCGGCGCGGCAGCCGCCAGCGAAGCTGACTTGCGGGCGGTAGTGACCTATATGGTCGAGAGCGTCAAGTAAGAGCGCTCTTCGTTTGCGGCAAGCCGGCTCGTTCAGCGGCTCTGATCACCGAAAGGCCGGCGCGCAAGCCGGCTTTTTCACGTCTGCTGCGGACTGAGCCGGTAGCCGAAACGCGCCGGCAGGTCTTCGAAACGCACCGGCTGCGGTTGCCACTCGCCGCTCGTCACCACGTCGGCGGCAGCGTCCATGTCCATCGAGCGCACCAGACCGAAGCCGGCCTCGGTCTCGAGGAACAGGCGGCCGCCTTCGTCGAGCCAAGCGCTGCGCACGGGTCCCGCCTCCCGCCCGGTATGAGCGTGCAGCGCGAAACCGGTGGCGTTGCGCTGCACGCCAAGAACCAGCGGCGCGGCCTCCAGCTCGACGTACACCCGCTGCGGCCCGTTCTGGAAGAACCAGGCGCCGTGCTCGTCGGGCAGGTAGTTGCGATGGATGAAGTCCACCAGCTTCTCATGCAGCAGCCGGCTGCCCTTGACCTGCGGGAACGGCCCCGCCGCCTGCACCCGGTCGTCGCGCATGTACCAGTCGCCGCGCGCGTCCAGGCCGAGCCAGCCGTGGCAGGCCGGCACGTTGGGCCACTTCTTGAGCGCCGCCTTGACGATCTCGTCCATCGCCGAATTGTCGACCGGTGCCGCCCCCGGGCTCAGTGCGCCTGCAGCCACCCCATCACCGCCTCGGGCAAGCCGAGCCGCCGGCCCGGGAAGCGCCCGGCGGCAAAGCCGACATGGCCGCCCTGCGCCGGCTGCCACAAGCTGACGTGGCGGCCGACTTCATGAGGCTGCGGCAGGCTCGCCGCCGGCACGAAAGGATCGTTGCGCGCGTTGAGCACCAGCGTGGGAATCCGGATGCGAGCGAGATGCGGCTTGGCCGAGCCGCGAGCCCAGTAATCGTCGGTCCCTTTGAAGCCATGCAGCGGCGCAGTGAAGACATCGTCGAAAGCGTAAAGGTCAGCCGCCGCAAGCAGCCGCTCGCGATCGAAGAGGCCGGGGTGCTGAGCCAGCTTGGCCAGCGCCTTGGGTTTCATCGAGCGCAGGAACATGCGGTTGTAAATCTGCCGGTTGAAGCCGCGTGCAATCGCATGGCCGCCTGCGGCGAGATCGATCGGCGCGGAGACCGCCGCCATCGCGCGCACCACCGCTGCTGCGCTGCCTTCGGTTTCCTCGGCCCAGCGCAGCAGCGCGTTGCCGCCGAGCGAGACGCCGACCGCCAGCAGCGGCTGGCGCACGCGGGTCCTCAGACGGGCGAGGATCCAGCCGACCTCTTCGAAGTCGCCGGAGTGGTAGGCGCGCGGCGCGAGGTTCAGCTCGCCCGAGCAGCCGCGAAAGTGCGGCAGTGCGAACTGCCAGCCCTGCTGGGTGGCCCAGTGCGCGAAAGCCTGCGCATAGTGGCTGCGCGAAGAGCCTTCGAGGCCGTGGAACAGCACCAGCAGGGGCGCGTTCGCCTCGTCCCGCGCGTTGCTCGTCGCGAGGAAATCGACGTCGATGAAATCCCCGTCCGGCGTGGCCCAGCGTTCACGCTCGAAGCGTGGCGCCGTGCCGTCGAAGCCGCGTCCACGCAGCGCCGGCCAGATCGTTTGCGCGTTGCCGCCGGGCAGCCACCACGGTGCGACGTGGGTTGCGGCCGAAGCGGCGGCAAGCTCGAAGGCGGTGGACATGCGCGGGCGGCGCTCTTTCCAGTTCAATGCAGCGTCGACGGCGCTTCCGAAATTTCCTGCAGCTCGCGCGCCATGCCGGGGCTGGCATGGTGCAGCACCATGCGCCAGCCCTGAGCGGTCAGCACGTAGGCGTTGGTGACGATCGCGAAGGCTGTCTGCACGCCTTCGTCGCTGCGCACCTGCACGCGTTCGAGCACATGGTGGATCGCGCTCGAATGGGCCTGCAGGCGGCGCACCTTGTCGGGCCGCACATCGATCGCGCCACTCGCGAAGATCGCCTCGAAGGCCGCCCGGATGGCGCCGGCACCCAGCATGCGCGGCCCGCCCGGATGAACGCAGGCGATGTCTTCGTCGTCGGACCACACGGCCATGAGCTTGTCGACGTCGCCCTGCTGCAGCGCTTCGTAGAACTGCGCTTCGATGTCGTCGGGCGAGGACGGCGGGGCTTTCGGTTTGGACGGCATGAGACCTCGAATTTGCGAACGGCCACCGCGGCGGTGGCGACGGCGTGGCACGCGCCGCATGCCGCCGGCATTGTACGAAGCACCCCTAGAATGCCGCCAACTCGAAGCGCCATGGCCACCGACCCGAAAGACTGGACCGAACGCAGCCGCGATCTCGCCGCGCTGTTGTCACGCGTTGCGCTCGGCGACCGTGCGGCTTTTGCCACGCTTTACCAGCAGACCAGTGCGCATCTGCTCGGCGTGGTGCTGCGTATCCAGAGAGACCGGGCCCAGGCCGAAGACGTGCTGCAAGAGGTGTACGTGAACGTCTGGCGCGCCGCGCAGGGTTTCGACACCAGCCTGAGCCAGCCGATGACCTGGCTGACCAGCGTGGCCCGCAACCGGGCCATCGACAGCCTGCGCCGCCGCCAGAGCGAACCGAACACCGTGAGCCTGTCGGGCAGCGGCGACGATGACGAGAACGACATGCTGCACGACCTCGCCTCGGCCAACGCCGGGCCGCTCGAACTGTTGGGACAGGCCGCCGACGCGCAGGCCTTGCGCGGCTGCATGGCCGCGCTCAGCGGCGAGCAGCAGCAAAGCCTCGCGCTGGCCTTCTATCAGGGCCTCTCGCATGCCGAAGTGGCCGAGCACCTGCGTCAGCCGTTGGGCACAGTCAAGAGTTGGGTGCGGCGCGCGCTGATCGCGCTCAAGGGCTGCCTTGAGCACGTGCAGCGCGAGCGCGGCGTGACCTGAGCGCACTCGTGGATTACGCCCGCCCCGCCCTCGCCGACCGCCTTGCGGCCGAGTACACGCTCGGCACGCTGCGCGGCCGTGCGCGCCGGCGCTTCGAAGCACTGCTGCCGGCGCACGCGGCGCTGCGCAGCGCCGTGGCGGGATGGCAGGCGCGGCTGGCACCGCTCGCGGATGCCGTCGCGCCGGTGCAGCCCTCGGCCGCCGTGTGGACGCGGCTCGAGCGCAGCCTGTTCGGCACCGAACGCACAAATGCCCCGGCGCCCGGCGGCTGGTGGCGGCGGCTCGGCCTGTGGCAAGGGCTGACGGCCTTCGCGACCGTTGCGGCGCTGAGCCTGGCGTTGGTGGTGTCGCAACCACCGCCGGTTGCGCCGCCGATCGTCATCGTGCTGAACGCGAATGCCGACGCAGTGGGCGTGCAGCCGGCCAGCTTCGTGGCCAGCGTGACGCCGGACGGCCGCGCGTTGGTGCTCCGGCCTGTCGGCCCGGTGACGCTCGACGCCGGCCGCGCGCTCGAGTTGTGGTCGGTGCCCGGCACCGGCGCGCCGCGCTCGTTGGGTCTGGTCTCGGCCGAAGAGGCCACGACGGTGCTGCGTGCACAACTGCTCGACAACACCGCCGCGTTCGCGGTCAGCATCGAGCCGAGCGGCGGCTCGCCGACGGGCGCGCCGACCGGCCCGATCGTCTCGGTCGGCAAGCTCGACACCTGAGCGCACCGCGCTGCATCCGGATCGACGATGCGCCCGTAGTGAAGGCGATCCATCAGGTTTTTCCTGATCGATCGAACCCTCATCTACGGAGAAAAAGCATGCGTCCGACAAACCCCTTGATCCTGAGCGTCGCCGTGTTGGTGACGCTGACCGCCTGCGCGTCGCAGTCGATGAAGAGCCCGATGGTCGACAACATGGCGCTTGCGGAAGCGGTGCGCGCACCGGCCGGCGAGAAGCAGGCGATGTGGACCCAGACCCGTGACGGCCAGATCACTTATGAATGCCGCGAGAAGAGCGACATGGCCGGCCAGTACGCCTGGGCCTTCGTCGGCCCCGTGGCCACGCTCACGAACGGCAGCGGCGAGGCGGTGGGCAAGTACTTCGGCCCGCCGACCACCTGGCAGTCGACCGACGGCTCGAAGATCGGCGGCAAGCAAGTGGGGGTAGCGCCCAATGCGAGCGGCAACATCCCGCTGCAACTCGTCAAGACCGAGGGTGCCATGGGCAGCGGCGCGATGAGCAAGGTGAGCTCCATCCAGCGCCTGAACACGAAGGGCGGCGTGGCACCGGCGGCGGCTTGCGC
>NZ_JACDCU010000295.1 GCF_013817365.1 Methylibium sp.
ACGGCAACGCGTTGCGAGCGCGCCCATGGCGCGATCTCGTCCACCGCCTCGTAGAAAGTCAGGTGCTCACCGGTGCTGTAGCTGGACCCGGTGATAGCCAAGGCGCGCAAGTGGCCGGCCTGCAGGCGGCCTCGCAGTCGCTCAAGGGGCAGCAACTCGCGCAACAGGGCGTCCAGCGGCGAGTTGTCAAGCAGCGAGCGTGGTCGAGCCCGGCGCCAGCGGCTCAGCGCCCAGCCCAGGGTGAACAAGGACAGCCAGCGGGCGCCGCTGCGGATCACGCCGAAAGCATCGGCGCGGTAGACCTGCTCGGCGTGGAAGTTGCGCCACACGCGGTTGAGCAACGCCACCGCAGTGTCGAAATCGTCGGCGCCGCAAGCCAGCGCCGCTGCATTGATCGCGCCGGCCGAAGTTCCGGCAATCACGGGAAAGGGGTTGCCGGGCGGCTCGCCGGCCTCGCGGCGCAGGCGGCTCAGCCCGGCCAGCACGCCGACCTGATAGGCCGCTCGAGCGCCGCCGCCGGTGAGGATGAGGCCAGTGATGGGTGCCACGCGGGGCAGGATAGTCGCGGCGCGCGGTCTGCGATCTGCGGAAACGCGGCCGCAGCGCGCCCTTATCGGTCGGTCCAAGCGTGACGACGGCGGGCCGCTCGCAAGCCGCTTGTTTCAGTCGTCGCGGTCCCGCCCCTGGTGCTTGCCGGCGTGCTTGTGGCTGTGCTTGTGTCGCTTGCCGTAGTCGCGGTCGTCATCGCGGTCACGGTCACCACCGCGATGGCGCGGCGCGTACTCCTGCTGGTACCAGCCGTCCTGCACGAAATAGACGCGTTGGCCGCAGGCATCGTAGCGGCGGCAGTGCTTGCGCCAATCCTTTGCATGCCCCGGCGGCACACGCAGATAGATGGGCCGCTGAACCACCGCGACCGGCCGCTCGATTACGACGACCGGCTCCGCATAGATCACGCGCGGTGGCGGATAACCGTTGCCAACGTCGATGCGGCCGTAGAAGCCCGGCTGACCGATGCTGACCGACACGCCCACATCTGCGGCGAAGGTCGGCGAGACCGAGAAGGCAGCCATCAGCGTGGCGACTAGAAAACGTTTCATGTTCAAGCTCCGTTGGTGCACTCCCCTTTGCGGCAGACGGGCTGCGCGCAAACAAGTGCGACCAGTGTGCCGCGCGCATGCGCGCCCTGAAGGCACGGCAGCCGCGAAGCAGCAACGGAATCAGTCGTAGATCACGACTGCCTGCACTGCGCTCGATTTCCAGCGTGCCAGAGCGGCATCGGATGGGAAAAATCGACCTTCGTCGCCCAGGTCGACCTCGCCCTGGATGCTGTGCCGTTGCAACAACAGGCGCACGGCGAGGCCTTCGGTGAGCGAACCCTGCTCCGTGCGCACACTGCGCGGCGGAAACTCGCGCAGCAACTCGCTCAACCCCGGCGCGCTGCCGTTGACCGCCACGCGCAAAAAGCGAGCGAACTTGCAGCGGGCCGCAGCCAGGCTCCACAACTGCTGAACGTTGAGCCGCACGCCGCCCGAGAAGCGGTCGGGCTGAACGCGGCCCTGCACGATGACCAGTTCATCCTCGGCGAGCAATTCGCGGTTCGCGCTCAGCAGGTCTTCGGCAACCACCGCCTCGATCTGGTCGCTCTTGTCGTCGAGCTTGAAGATCGCCACGCGCCCGCGCTGGCCGTTGACGACGCGCAACTCGGTAACGATGCCGGCCAGCAACTGCGGCTCGCGGCTGTCGAGCAGGTCGTCGATGCGGCGCTTGCAAAAACGGCGCACCTCCTCGGCGCTCTCGTCGAACAGGTGTCCCGACAAGTAAAAGCCGAGCGCCTGCTTCTCCAGCATGAGCCGCTGCCGGATGCTCCACGGCTCGGCCGCGACGAGTTCGGGCTCCTTGGTCGAGGCGGCATGCTGGTCCTCGTCGTCGGCGCCGAAGTCGAACAGGCCGCTCTGCTCCGCATGCGCGGCCTGGCTGTCGGCATAGTCGAAGGCCAGTTGCACGCTGGCCATGAGCTGCGCACGGTCAGGCCCTAGCGCATCGAAGGCGCCGGCCTTGATCAGCGCATCGACCACTCGCTTGTTGACGCGGCTGCGGTCCACGCGGGCGCAGAAGTCGAACAAACTCTTGAAGGGATGGCCCGCCGAATCGCCCGGGCTGCCGGCCTTGCCTCGGCGCGCTTCGACGATGGCCTCGATCGCGCCCTGCCCCGTCCCCTTGATGGCGCCCAGGCCGTAGCGCACTCGCCGGTCGGACGTCGGCTCGAAACGCCAGCCGCCCACGTTGATGTCGGGCGCATCGAAGGCAATGCCGAACTGGCGGGCGTCGCGGATCAGGACGCGCAGCTTGTCGGCGTCGTCCATCTCGATCGTCATGTTGGCCGCGAAGAACTCGGCCGGGTGGTGCACCTTGAGCCAGGCGGTGTGGTAAGCCAGCAGCGAGTAGGCAGCGGCATGGCTCTTGTTGAAGCCGTAGCCGGCGAACTTCTCCATCAGGTCGAACACCTCGTCGGCCTTGGCTTGCCCGATGCCCTTCTTCGCGGCACCCTCGCGGAAGATGGCGCGGTGCCTGGCCATTTCCTCGGCCTTCTTCTTGCCCATCGCGCGGCGCAGCAGGTCGGCGCCGCCGAGCGAATAGCCGCCCAGCACCTGCGCGGCCTGCATCACCTGCTCCTGGTAGACCATCACGCCGTAGGTCTCGCCGAGCACAGCCTCGAGCAGCGGGTGCGGGTAGGTCACCTCCTCGCGGCCGTGCTTGCGCGCGCAAAAGGTCGGAATCATCTCCATCGGCCCGGGCCGGAACATCGCGTTCAGCGCGAACAGGTCCTCGATGCGGCTGGGCTTGGCGTCTTTCAGCATGCGCTGCATGCCGCCCGATTCGAACTGGAACACCGACTCGGTGAGGCCGTCGGAAAAGAGCTTGTAGACCTTCGGATCGTCGAGCGGCAAGGCCTCGTAGCTGAAGTCGGCGCGGTGAGGATGGCGTGCGACGATGAAGTCCTTCGCCATCTCCAGGATCGTCAGCGTGGCCAGGCCCAAGAAGTCGAACTTCACGAGGCCGATCGCCTCGACGTCGTCCTTGTCGAACTGGCTCACCGCCGCGGCGCTGCCGGGCTGCTGGTAAAGCGGGCAGTAATCGGTGATGCGCCCCGGCGCGATCAGCACACCCCCGGCATGCATGCCGACGTTGCGCACCGTGCCCTCGAGCCGCTCGGCCAGCGCCAGCAGCTCGGCGACCTCTTCTTCCCTTTCCTCGCGCTCTTCGATCTCGGGCGCTTCGCGGCGCGCATAGATCGGGCCGCTCCCGTCCGGCTTGTAGTCCGGCGGCGGGCGCTTGAGCGTCACGCTCTTGCCAGGCGGCGCCGGCACCAGCTTGGCGATGCTGTCCACATGGCCGTAGCCCATGCCGAGCACGCGGCCCACGTCGCGCAGCGCCGCCTTCGCCGCCATGGTGCCGAAGGTTGCGATCTGGCTCACCGCGTCGCGGCCGTACTTCTGCTTGACGTAGTCGATCACGCGGTCGCGGTTGGCTTGGCAGAAGTCGATGTCGAAGTCGGGCATCGACACACGCTCCGGGTTGAGAAACCGCTCGAACAGCAGGTTGTACGCGAGCGGGTCGAGGTCGGTAATTCCCAGCGCATACGCCACCAGCGATCCGGCACCCGACCCGCGGCCCGGACCCACCGGGCAGCCATTGGCGCGGGCCCAGTTGATGAAGTCGCCGACGATCAGGAAGTAGCCGGGAAAGCCCATCTTCACGATGGTTGCGATCTCGAACTCTAGCCGCTCGGCATAGCGCGGGCGTTCGCGTTCGCGCGCCGTTTCGTCGGCATAGAGCTGGCGCAGCCGGCGCTCCAGGCCCTCGTGCGAGGTGTGTCGGAAGTAGGCCTCGGGCGCCATGCGCTCGCCGCCCACTTCAGGGATCGGGAAGTCGGGCAGTTGCGGCTTCCCCAGCGTCAGCGTGAGGTGGCAGCGGCGCGCGATGGCCAGCGTGTTGGCCAGCGCAGAAGGCAGATCCGCGAACAGCTCATGCATCTGCGCGGCGCTCTTGAAATACTGCTCGCGCGTGAAGCGCTTGATGCGCCTCGGGTTGGAGAGCAACTCACCCTCCGCGATGCAGACCCGCGCCTCGTGCGCCTCGTGATCGTCGGGCGCGAGGAACTGCAGCGGATGCGTGGCGACCACCGGCAGACCGAGCTTGGCCGCCAGCGGCACGGCAGCGCGCACCTGTGCCTCGTTGCCCGGCTGGCCGGCACGCTGGAGTTCGAGATAGAAGCGCTGCGGAAAGACGGCGGCCAGCCGCAGCGCCAACGCCTCGGCGCGCGCCGCATCGCCGGCGAGCAGCGCCTGTCCGATGCCGCCGAGATCGGCGCCGGACAACGCGATCAAACCTTCGCTGTGTTCGGCCAGCTTGGCCCAGGCGACGCAGGCCTGGTGGCGCTGCACGTTCTCGGTCCACGCATGGGAGATCAGCGTGCACAGGTTCAGGTAGCCGGTGCGGTTCTGCGCGAGCAGCAGCAGGCGGCTGGCCTGCCGATCGCTGGGGGTCGAGCCGCCCTCGGGTTCGAGCCAGATCTCCGCACCGACGATGGGCTGCACGCCTTGCTCGCGCGCCGCGCTGTAGAACTTGACGGCACCGAACAGATTGCCTAGGTCGGTGATCGCCAGCGCCGGCTGACCATCGGCCGCCGCCGCGGCCACCATGTCGTCGATGCGCAAGGTGCCATCGACGACGGAGTACTCGGTGTGGCTGCGCAGGTGGACGAAGGCGGGTTTCATCCGGGCATTTTAGGGAGCGGGTGCAGCGCCCCCGCCGCTGCGACGCGGTGCCGGTGTGCTATGAACCAGCCGAGCGCGACGCGTCGGGCGATGGGGCGGACGAGGTGGCACCGGTGCGTGATTCGAGACGATGGCGCACGCCACCCCAGGCGGCCGAAGCCTGCGGCGCCAAGCGGTCGAAACCCCGCTCCAGCGCCCGCACGCAACGCGCCGCAGCCATGTGCCGAAGACGATCAGCACGGCACCGAACCCCCACACGATCCACAACGCCGCTGTGCCGAACTGGCTCAGCCAGGCCGAGGTTGTGGAGAGCGCGAGCTCGACCTCCGGATAGAACGGCGCCCACGCCGCGGCCTGCGACGCCGCGAACTCACCGCTGCCGGTGAGTAGCAGGGCCATCGCCCAGGCCGTCAGCGACCACAACAGCAAGACAGCCAGCCCCGCGACCCAGACAGCCGTCGACAGACCGCCTCCTCTGGC
>NZ_JACDCU010000296.1:0-4149 GCF_013817365.1 Methylibium sp.
GGAGACGAGCACTTCGGGCAGTCTTCCGCCCCGCGCGAGTTGCAGACCGACCTGGCGGTTGCGCGACAGGTCGCCTGTGGCAGTGAGGACAAGATCGCCGAGCCCGGACAGGCCCATGAAGGTGTCGGCGCGCGCGCCCAGCGCCAGGCCCAAGCGCGTCATCTCGGCCAAGCCGCGGGTGATGAGCGCGGCGCGCGCGTTCAGCCCGAGCGCCATGCCGTCGCCGATGCCGGTGGCGATGGCCAACACGTTCTTCACTGCACCGCCGACCTCCACGCCGATCGGGTCGGCCGAGGTGTAGATGCGCAGCGATTCGCTGTGAAAGACCTCGAGCGCCTGCTGGCGCAGCGCGGCATCCGCACTCGCTGCGACCAGTGCGGTGGGCTGGCCGCCCGCCACTTCGAGCGCGAAGCTCGGTCCCGACAGCACGCCGACGCGCGCTTCGGGCGCCACATCGCGCGCGACCTCGTGGCCCAGCGCACCGCTGCCGGCCTCGAAGCCCTTGCACAACCACCACAGGCCCCGTCCTTGTTCGGCACAGCGCGAGACCATCTCGCGCAGACCCGACATCGGCGTGGCGACGACGATCAGGCCGTCGCCGGCGGCATGCGAAAGCGCGGACCCGAAAGCTGCGTCGATGCGCAGCCCGGCGGGCAGATCGACGCCCGGCAGATAGCGCTCGTTGCGGCGGCTGCGGTCGATGAGCGCAGCCTGCGCCGCGTCGCGCGCCCACAGCAGGGTGTCATGCCGTGGCGCGATGCTCGCCGCCAGCGCCGTGCCCCAGGCGCCGGCGCCGAGGACGGAGACCCTCATCGCCGCCCGCGACCCGCTCAGGCGGTGGCGATGACCGGCGCGCCGCTGCCGTTGGTCGGCTTGCCTTCGCCGGCCTGCTGGGCGCGAGCCTGCTGCTGCGCCTCGTACATGGCTTGGAAATTGACCTCGGCCAGGTGCACCGGCGGGAAACCCGCGCGCGTGATGATGTCGGCCACCGTGGCGCGCAGGTACGGGTACACGATGCCCGGGCAGGCGATGCCGATCACCGGCTGCAGCTGCTCTTCGGGCAGGTTGCGGATTTCGAAGATGCCGGCCTGCTTGACCTCGACCAGGAACACGGTGCGGTCGCCCAGCTTGGTGGTGACGGTGGCGGTGATGGCGACTTCGTAGATCCCGTCGGTCACGCCCTCGGCCGCCACGCCGAGGTTGATCTCGACCTGGGGCGACGCCTGCTCAAGCAGGATCTTGGGCGAATTGGGCTGCTCCAGCGACATGTCCTTGAGGTACACGCGCTGGATCTGGAACACGGGGGTAGCGGCTTGCTCGGCCATGGTGGACATCCGTCGGTCAGGGGCTCGGCCCGGCGCAGCGGTCTCGCGTGCGGCGCGGCGGGCTGAAGGCGCGCAAGAGCCGGCGCAGCGGCGCTTGCAGTGAGCTGCGGATTATGTCGCAGCGGCTTTCGACGGCCCCTCGGCCGGGCGATGCGCCGGCGACCGCCCGAGTCTCAGGCAGCCGCGCCCTGGAGCAGCGGCGCGAGGCCGCCGCTCTGGTCGAGCGCGATGAGTTCGTCGCAGCCGCCCACGAGCGTGTCGCCGATGTAGATCTGCGGCACGGTGCGCCGGCCGGTCAGCTCCATCATCGACTTGCGCTGAACCGGATCGAGATCGATGCGGATCTCCTCGATGTGCTCCACGCCGCGCTGCTGAAGCAGCATCTTCGCGCGCTGGCAGTAGGGGCAGACCAGGGTGGTGTACATCTTGACGGGAGACATGGGCTCGGTGGCGTGGCAGTGCGGCCCGCCAGTGTCATACAGCGGCCACGACCCTGTGGGAAGGCGGGTCGGGTGCCTCGCCTGCGCCGCCGGACGCGGCAGCCGTTGCGAAAGCCAAGGCCCCCGCGAGCCGAAACTTTGCCGTGGGCCGCCTCACCCGCACTCCCGCGCCGGGCTTTTTCACGCCGCTGCCTCAGGCCGCCGACTTCTCCACCGGCAGCTGCGCCTCACGCCACGCCGCCAGGCCGCCGATCAAGGCGGTGGTCTGCTCGTAGCCGAGCTTGCGCAAGGTGGCCACCGCGCGGTTCGCGCGCGCCCCGGTCGGGCACATCACCACCAGCGGAACGCCCTTGTTGGTGGGCAGCGCCTTGTTGCCTTCGAGGCTGCCGAAGGGGATGTTGCGGGCCTGCTTGGCGTGGCCGGCAGCGTATTCGGCCGGCTCGCTCACGTCGATGAGCACCGCCTTTTCACGGTTGATGAGACGCACCGCTTCCGCGGCGTTCACGCGATGCGCACCGCCGGAGCGAGACACCATGGGCCACAGCAGCAGGCCGCCCGACACCACGGCGGTGAGGATGAGATACCAATACTCGAGAAGGAACTTCACTTTGCGTGCGCGGGAGCGCCAAGGGCGAAAACCTGCGATTCTAGAATCTGCGACCTCCGACGCCTTTGCTTTCAGACCATGACCCAACTCGTTCTGATCCGCCACGGCGAATCGACCTGGAACCTCGAGAACCGCTTCACCGGCTGGGCCGACGTGGAGTTGACCGCCACCGGCGTGGCCCAGGCCCAGGCGGCCGGCCGCCTGCTGAAAGAGGCCGGATACGAGTTCGACGTCGCCTACACCTCGGTGCTGCGCCGCGCGATCTGGACGCTGTGGCATTGCCTGGACGGCATGGAGCGCACCTGGCTGCCGGTCGTCAAGGACTGGCGGCTCAATGAGCGCCACTACGGCGGTCTGCAGGGTTTGAACAAGGCCGAGACCGCCAAGGAATACGGCGACGAGCAGGTGATGCTCTGGCGCCGCAGCTACGACGTGCCGCCGCCGGCGCTGGACGCGAGCGACCCGCGCGGCGCCCGCGGCGACGTGCGCTACGCGGCGCTGCCGCCCGGCAAGGTGCCGCTCACCGAATGCCTGAAGGACACGGTGGCGCGCGTGGTGCCGCTGTGGAACAGCACGCTCGCGCCGGCCATCGCCAACGGCCAGCGGCTGGTGATCGTGGCGCACGGCAACAGCATCCGTGCGCTGGTCAAGCACCTGAACAACATCTCGGATGCCGACATCGTCGGCGTCAACATTCCCAACGGCATTCCGCTGGTCTACGAGCTCGACGCCTTCCTGAAGCCGGTGAAGAAGTTCTACCTCGGCGACGCCGAAGCCGCGGCCAATGCAGCGCAGGCTTCGGCCGACCAGGCGGAGGCTTGAAGAAGCCTTCAGAGCCAGGCTGCCACGATCAACCCACGCAGTTGCGCGGCGAGCGCGCGTCTGTCTTGCCCGGCGCTCGCGACCGGTTCGAGGAACTGCACGCGCACGCGCAGTTCTTCGGCGCAGGCCACCCACCACAGGCTGCGACCGAGCGACGTGTCGCCCACATAGGCGACCGCCTTGCTGACGGCGTCGGTCGCGTCGCAGTAGCGCAGCGCCACCGGCTGCACCTTCGTTCCGGTGGCGATGGCCGCCTGCAGCAAATTGGCGTGAAAGGGCAAGGGCACGTGCCCTTCGCCGGTGGTGCCTTCGGGGAACACCGCCACCGTGTCGCCGGCGGCCAGCGCCTCGCCCATGCGGTGCACCACGCGCATCGCGTCGCGGCGGCGCTCACGCTGCAGGTACAGCGTGTCGGCTGCATCGACCAGCCGGTTGAGCAGCGGCCAGTGCCGCACGTCGGCCTTGGAAACGAAGCGGGCCTGCGGTACGAGCGCGTGAATCGCCACGATGTCGAGCCACGACACATGGTTGCTGACGAGCAGCGTGCCGCCCTCGCGCGCAGCGCCCAGCACGTCCATCTCCACGCCCGCCACGCGCAGCATCTTCGCCGCCCACCACTGCACCCTGACCCGGCGCTCGGGCTGGGGCAAGGGAAAGCGCAGCAGCACGATCGCCAGGCCGTGCAGCACGTGAAGCAGTACGCGCGACAGGCGCCACGCGCCGCGCCAGCGGCGCATCACGACAGGCGGCAGCGCATCACATTGCCCGGGCATGCAGGCGGCGAGCCAGCGCGGGCGTCGGCCCGGTCCTGCAACGTCGAGGCCACCTCCAAACGCATGGCTCAGCGCACCTCGTGCGCCACCTGCCCGGCGACCAGCGTGAGCTTCACCGCCCCCGGCAGTTCGTAGCCGCTGACCGAAAAGGCGAATGGCGTGTGCTTGCCCTGGCTGCGCAG
>NZ_JACDCU010000296.1:4159-5248 GCF_013817365.1 Methylibium sp.
ATCGGCCACGCCGCCCTCGACCAGCCGTCCCGCGCTGGCCGCCAGCGAGCCGAGCGCATCGCCGAGCACGCGTACCGGCTCGCAGCTCACCGTGGCGAGTGCGCGCCGCAGGCCGGCGCCGGACTCATCGCCCCACTTGAGCGCCAGACCGAGCAGCAGCTCCAACCCGGTGGCGCCGGGCTCGGCCTCGGCGAAGGGCAGTGTTTTGTCGTCCTCATCGACCGGCGTGTGGTCGGACACCAGCGCGTCGATCGTGCCGTCGGCCAGCGCGGCGCCGAGCGCATCGCGGTCGCGCGACTGGCGCAGCGGCGGCACCAGCCGCATGGCGGGGTTGAAGTAGCCGATGTCCAGATCGGTCAGGTGCAGCGAGTTAATGCTCACGTCGGCCGTGACCGGCAGGCCTTCGGCCTTGGCTGCGCGTAGCAGCTCGACGCCGGCCGCACTCGACAAGCGGCACAGGTGCACGCGCGCGCCGCTGGCGCGCACCAGCTCGAAGATCGTGTGCAGCGCAATGGTCTCGGCGCTCACCGGCACCCCCGACAAGCCCAGGCGAGTCGCCACCGCACCGCTGGCCGCCACGCCGCTGCCCAGCCAGGGATCGTTGGGCCGCAGCCAGACGCTGTAGCCGAAGGTCGCGGCGTACTGCAGCGCACGCGCCAGCACCTGCGTGTTGCGCACCGGCGCATCGGCCTGCGAGAAACCGACGCAGCCGGCCTCGGTGAGCTGGGCCATCTCGGTCAGCACCTCGCCGCCCAGGCCGCGCGTCAGCGCGCCGAGCGGGAACAGCCGGCAGCGGCTCAGCTTGCGCGCGCGGAACTTGAGCATCTCGACCAGGCCCGGCTCGTCGAGCGTGGGGTCGGTGTCAGGCAGGCACACCACGCTGGTCACCCCACCGGCCGCCGCCGCCGCCAGCTCGCTCTCCAGCATGCCCTCGTGTTCGTGGCCGGGCTCGCGCAGGCGGGCGGCCAGATCGACGAGGCCCGGCGCGATCACGAGGCCGCTTGCATCGAAGCTGCGGTCGGGCGTGAAGTCGCGCGGCGCGGCGCCGACCGCCACGATGCGCCCGCCGGCAATGGCAAGGTCCCCGAC
>NZ_JACDCU010000297.1 GCF_013817365.1 Methylibium sp.
CCAGCGACCTCTCCGTCTTGGTTTCGTCGTCGATCGTCTTCCACAGGCCGACCGGCGTGGCTGGCGCCTGCGCATGGGCCGCGGTCACCAGAACGCCGAGCGCCAGGAAGGCGCTGGCGGCAAGCTGCTTGATCGTCGTCATCGTCGTCTCCCGAAGTTGAAGTCGCAAAGGGTGGCGCTCAGAAAAGCGCCTCGTCCATCGCCATGAGCGGCGCCGAGCCGGTACGCGCGGTGCGGATCAGCATCGCCGTCTCGGGCAGCAGCTTGGCGAAGTAGAAGCGTGCCGTGGCCAGCTTGGCCGTGTAGAAGGCGTCGCCCGAATCCTGCTTTTCCAACGCGATCTTGGCCATGCGGGCCCACAGGTAGGCGAACACCAGGTGGCCGACCACGCGCAGGTAATCGACCGCCGCCGCGCCCACTTCGTCGGCATTGCCGAAGCCCTTCATGCCCAACTCCGTGGTGAGCTTGGTGACCTTGTCGCCCAGGTCGGCCAGCGGGTTCACGAACTCCTGCATCGCCTCGTCCGTGCCTTCTTCTTCGATGAAGTCGGCAATCATCTTGCCGAAGGCCTTGAGCTTCTTGCCGTTGTCGCCCAGCACCTTGCGGCCCAGCAGGTCCAGCGACTGAATCGTGTTGGTGCCCTCGTAGATCATGTTGATGCGGGCATCGCGCACGTACTGCTCCATGCCCCATTCCTTGATGTAGCCGTGGCCGCCGAACACCTGCATGCAGTGCGAGGTGGCGAGCCAGGCGTTGTCGGTCAGGAAGGCCTTGACGATGGGGGTGAGAAGGGCCACCTGGTCGGCCGATTCCTGGCGAACGTCTTCGTCGGGGTGCGAGAGCTCGCGGTCGATCAGCAGCGCGGTGTAGAGCGAGAGCGCGCGGCCGCCTTCGGCAAAGGCACGCGCCGTCAGCAGCATCTTGCGCACATCGGGGTGGTTGATGATGGGATCGGCCGGCTTGTCGGGCGCCTTGGGGCCGGACAGCGAGCGCATCTGCAGCCGGTCTTTCGCATAGGCGGCGGCGTTCTGGTACGCCACCTCGGTCAGGCCCAGCGACTGCATGCCCACGCCCAGGCGTGCCACGTTCATCATCACGAACATCGCCGCCAGTCCCTTGTGGGGCTCGCCGACCAGGGAGCCGACGGCGCCGTCGAGGTTGATCTGCGCCGTGGCGTTGCCGTGAATGCCCATCTTGTGTTCGAGCCCGGTGCAATAGACCGGATTGCGCTCGCCCAGCGAACCGTCGGCCTTGACCAGGAACTTCGGCACGACGAACAGCGAGATGCCCTTGGAGCCGGTCGGGGCATCCGGCAAACGCGCCAGTACCAGGTGAACGATGTTGTCCGTCAGGTCGTGCTCGCCGGAGCTGATGAAGATCTTCGCGCCCGTGATGCGGTAGCTGCCGTCCAGTTGAGGCTCGGCCTTGCTGCGCAAGAGGCCCAGGTCGGTGCCGCAGTGCGGCTCGGTCAGGCACATGGTGCCGGTCCACTGGCCGCTGGTGAGCTTGCTCAGGTAGAGCGCCTTCTGCTCGTCGGTGCCGTGTTCGTGCAGCGCTTCGTATGCGCCGTGCGTCAGGCCGGGGTACATGGTCCAGGCCTGGTTGGCGCTGTTGTTCATCTCGTACAGGCACTGGTTCACCGTGATCGGCAGACCCTGGCCCCCGTACGCAGGGTCGCCGGCCAGCGCCGGCCAGCCGCCTTCGACGTACTTCTCGTAAGCCGCCTTGAAGCCCTTGGGCGTGCGCACCTCGTGGGTCGCCGGGTCGAGCGTGCAGCCTTCCTCGTCGCCGCTGATGTTGAGCGGAAACAGCACCTCGGCGGCGAACTTGCCGCCTTCCTCGAGCACGGCGTTGATGGTGTCGGCGTCGATCTCGGCATGCGGCGGCATGGCGCGCAGCTCGTCGGTCACGCTGAGCAGTTCGTGCAGCAAGAACTGCATGTCGCGGATCGGGGGGGTGTAGCTGGCCATGAAGGGTTCTCCGGGTCAGAAGGAAACGGGCAGTCGATACGGCACACGGAGTGGGTTGCTCAGCGCGCCTTTTTCCGGGCGGCGGCCGGGCTCGCGGCCGCAGGGGTGAGGTTGTCGGCCAGGATGCGCTCGAAGCCACGGCCCGCGCGCTCGATCGCGCCGGGGTTGCGCATGAAGCGCGCGTCGTGGTGCAGCGCCAAGATCAGGCCATGGATCTCGAACAGCATCTGCATCGGGTCGGCATCGGTCTTCAGGTGGCCTTCTTCGATCGCGATCACGATCGCGCGCTCCAGCGCGCCGTGCCAGGCGCGCACCATGCTCGCCAGGGCGTCACGCACCGGGCCGGGCCGGTCGTCAAATTCGACCGCGCCGGAAATGTAGATGCAGCCCGAGTCGATCTCCACCGACACGCGTTTGACCCAGCGCTCGAACAGGTCGCACAGCCTGGGCAAGCCACGAGGCTCGAGCAGGGCAGGGTGGAAGACCTCTTCCTCGAACCGGTTGTGGTATTCGCGGATGACCGAGATCTGCAATTCCTCTCGCGAGCCGAAGTGCGCGAACACGCCCGACTTGCTCATGCGCGTGCAATCGGCCAGCGCCCCGATCGACAGGCCCTCCAGCCCGATTTGCGAGGCCAGGCCCAGGGCCGCATCGAGAATCGCCGCGCGGGTTTGCTGACCTTTGTGCTGACCGCGCGCCGCCGTGCGCGCCTCGCCGCGACCGCCTTCGGATTCGACAGGCAGGTCGGCACCGCCGGCCGGGTTGTTGTCAGGACTCAGAGGGGACAAGGGCGCTCCGCGCAAAAACGAACGATCGTTCTATTTTGGCAGAAAAAACAGTGTCCGTGGCGCTGAAAGGGGTGGCTTGTCTGAAGGGCCGGCCGCTCAGGGGCCGAGGATTGCCCGTTAGTTGCGCCGCCCGCGAGGTGCAGTCTGGGTGAGACCGTCACTCCTCGAGGTCATCCTCCGGCAGCCAGGCCGGTGAATCCTTGTCGCGCGCCTGCCGCTCCAGCGGCGCCTGCAGGCGCCGTGCCTCGTCAAGGAACCGCTCGGCGGTCACGGCCGGTGCCAAGCGCAGCGCCGGCGGGCCCAGCGTGCTCAGGTAAAGCGGCGAGAACCAGCGATCCCTCTGTTGATGGTTGAGCAGCAGCTTCAGGCTGATGCCGACCACGAACATCGTCGCGAAGCCGACCGCCAGCGCCTGCCGCCGCGTCGGAAGAATGAGGCTCAAATGCCCGTAGAGCAACACGCAGCCGAGTGCCAGCATGAGCACCTCGCCCGCGCGCAGCAGCCACGGCCACGACAGCGCAAAGGCCGCCAGTGGCAGCACGGCGCCGAGCAGCAGCGAAGCCAGCAGCACCGACAAGGCCAGCCGCAGATGCGCCAGGAAGTCGAAGTGGCGGGTGAAGAGTTTTGCGCCCAGCGCCCACAGGAAACACCAAACGCCCAGGCCGATGGGCACGGCCACCAGTACCGGCAAATAGCCGCTCAGCGGATTGCCCGGGTCGCTTTCGAGCCAGTGATTGCCCAGCAGCCAGGCCAGCATCAACAGCAGGCCGGCGGCCAGCCAGCGGCCGCGCAGCGGCACTGGTGGCGCCAGCGCTTGTTCCCGCGCCAGCGCTTCGCCGGGAAGGCGCAAGCGCAACCGCGTGCGGCCGATCTGCCATTCGCTGCCGCTTGCCACCGGCAGGCTGAGTCCGGCGGACAGCAGGCAGCCCGCGAGTCGCAGGCCGTTGATCGTGTCGCCCACGGTCAGCGTCGCTTGGCCGTCCCGCATGTCGAGGCTCGCGTGGTGGGCGGCGGCATGCGGGTCGTCGAGCAGCACGTCGCAATCGAGCGCGCGGCCGATGGTGATCGGCCAGCGGGCCACGGCAATGCGGTGAGCGACGCCGCCATCGCGGTCGAGCAGTTCGACCAGCGCGAGTCGAGCTTCGGGCGCGACCCTCGGCTCGGGGGTCATCGGCGCGTGACCGGGACCGACCGCCGGTGCGCCAGACAGAACATCGCCACCCGGATCGGCCTGTTCAGTCCCGCCGGCAACCGCATCGCTGCGCGCCGGCCCGTCCAGGCCGCCACCGCCTGCTTCGATCGCCGGCTCACGGCGCCTCCTTGCGCGCGTAGCCGCTCAGGTAATGCTCGGCCAGGCGCATCGCATTGTCGAAGCTCACGCCCCGCGCATCGATTCGGCCCTGCACGCCGGCGCTGCCCTGGTCGAGCGTGGCCACCAGCACGCTCAGATCGTAAAGCCCGGCCAGGCGCTTGTAGGCGCTCATGCACAGCACCGCACGCAGCGGCAGTCCGGCTTGTTCGACGAAGCTTTCGTGGCATTTCGGCGCGGTGTATTCCTTGCCCATGCGCCGGCCGAAACTCTCGTTGCGAAAGCTCGCGCTGTAGCGCTCGGTGAAGCGCAGCACACCCAGCTTGCGGCCGTCGTAGGCTTCGTGGCGCACGCCGAGCGTGCCAGTGGCCAGCGCGCCGCTGACGAAGACCTGCGTGTCCATCTCGCAGTCGGAGCGCTCGAACTCCAGCCCCTTGGTGTCGGACGGCGTGCTGCGGCCCCAGCAGCGCATGAAGTCCTCCTGCGGCACGGGAATGCGGTAGTCCGGGTGCCCGGCGCTGCGCCACGGCTGGCTCACGAAACGCTGCGTCACCGTTTCCTGGTGCGCAAAGAGTTGCGCGGTCAGCTCCGGGTAGACCGGCGCCCTGATCGGCTCGGCTGCGCGCGCACGCTCGAGCAGCACCTGCGCAAACCGCGCCGGCACCAGAAAGCTCACCTGCTGGCCATCGCGCCTTGTTGCCACGTTGATGCCGACCACGCGGCCCTGCTCGTCGAGCGCCGGCCCGCCGCTCATGCCCGAGTTGAGCGCGCCGCCGAAGAAGATGCTCGGATAAAAGCTGCGTTCCACCAGGCCGTTGTAGGTGCCTTCGAGCACCGCGAAGCCGACGTCGAGCGGATTGCCCAGCGAGTAGATGCGCTCGCCCTGGGCCAGCGGCTCGTCGGCCGGCCGAAAAGTGAGCGGCGCGCCCGGCACGTCGCGCGGGGCGCTCTCCTTGCCGGCGCCCGCCGGCAGCGCCTTGACCAGCGCCAGGTCATGGACCGCATCGAAGCCGAGCAATTGCAGGCTGCCTTCGCGGCCATCGACGCGCGTGTAGACCAGCCGGTAGCGCTCGGGCTGCAGCGCGAGCTGGCTGACGACGTGGTAGTTGGTGACGATGAGTCCGTCGTCGCTGACGAAGAAGCCCGAGCCGACCGAGGCCTGGCTGTCCTGGCCCT
>NZ_JACDCU010000298.1 GCF_013817365.1 Methylibium sp.
CGCGCTGACTCGCCGCTGCAGTTCCATGACTTCGGTTTCGGTCAAGTTCATCGCACCCTCCGCAGGCGCAATGATACTTCCTATTTGAACGTTACAGTTCACTAGCGGCGGTTTTCTGGAACTCAACTCGCGTGAATACCTGATCCGAAACATCGGCCGCACGTCCAGGCTCGAAGACGTGCAGAACCTGCCCGTCGCAGTCAGCAACGGCCGCCCGATCCTGCTCAAGCAAGTGGCCGAAGTGAGCTTCGCCGCTGCGCTCAAGCGCGGTGACGCCGGCTACAACGGCCAGCCGGCCGTGGTGCTGGGGATCCAGAAGCAGCCTGACGCCGACACGGTGAAGCTCACTGGCGCTATCGAGGCGGCGCTGGCCGAGATGCGCCCTAGCCTGCCGCCCGGCATGCAGGCGCCGGTGGTGACGATGCGCCAGGCCAGCTTCATCGAGGCGTCGATCGACACACTGCAGGGCAAGCTGCTCGGTGCATCGGTCGTCGTGGCCGCGGTGCTGTTTCTGTTCCTCATGAACGTTCGCCTGACGTTGATCTCGCTGACCGCGATTCCGGTGTCGGTGCTAATCACGGTGCTGGTCTTCCGGTACTTCGACCTGAGCATCAACACGATGACTTTGGGGGGTCTGACCATCGCAATCGGTGGCTTGGTCGACGACGCGGTGGTCGGCGTGGAAAACGTGCTGCGGCGGCTCAAGATGGACCGTCAACACGACGGCATGAAGCGCAGTCCCCTGGAGATCATCGCCAGCGCGACGCTCGAGGTGCGCTCGGCGATCGTGATCGCCACGGTGATCATCGTGCTAGTGCTGCTGCCCCTGTTCTTCCTACCGGGCATCGAGGGCCGGCTGATGCAGCCGCTGGCGATCGCCTACATCGTCTCGCTGCTAGCCAGCATGATCGTCTCGGTGACGCTGACGCCTGTGATGGCCTTCTACCTGCTCCCGCGCATGAAGAGCCTCGGTCACGACGACGGCCGGCTGCTGCGCTGGATCAAGGGGCGTTATCAGGCGGGACTGGGCTGGGTGCTGCGGCGGCCGAAGACGCTGGTGGCGGCGGGTGCCTTGTCGGTGTTGCTCGCCGGCGCGACCGTGCCCTTCTTCCCGACGACCTTCCTGCCGCCCTTCAACGAAGGCTCGGCGCTGGTCGGCTTGCGCTTGAACCCCGGCACGACGCTGGCGGAGACGGTTCGTCTGGCCTCGCAGGCCGAAACGGCGGTGCTGAAAGTGCCCGAGGTGGTGCATGTCGGACGGCGCTCTGGCCGCGCCGAGATGGACGAGCATGCCGAAGGCGTGCACGTCAGCGAGCTGGACCTCCAGCTCGAGCGTTCAGGGCGTAGTCTCGATGAAATCTACAGCGATATCCGCGAGCGCCTGAGCCCGCTGCCAGCCGCCATCGGCATCGGCCAGCCGATCTCGCACCGCATCGACCACATGCTCTCGGGCGTGCGCTCGCAGATCGCGATCAAGATCGTCGGCGACGATCTCGATACGCTGCGCGGCGAGGCGGATGCGCTGCGGGCGAAGCTGCAGTCGGTGCCGGGCCTGGCCGACCTCGAGGTCGAAAAGCAGGTGCTAACGCCGCAGGTGCAGATCCGCGTCGACTATCGGCGGGCCGCGCAGTACGGGTTGGCGCCGGCCAAGCTGCTGTCCGAGCTGCAGATGCTGATCGACGGCGAGAAGATCACGCAGATCGTTGAGGGCAACCGGCGCTTCGATCTGGTGCTGCGCCTGCCCGAGACGGCGCGCGAGGTGCAGGCCTTGTCGCGCATCATGATCGACACGCCGACCGGCCGCGTGCCGCTGAGCCAGCTCGCCACGGTGGAAGAAGGCGACGGTCCGAACCAGATCAGCCGCGACGACGGCCGGCGCCGCATCGTGATCTCGGCCAACGCCTCCGGTCGGGCGCTGAGTGACGTGGTGGCCGACATCCGGGCGGTGGTGGCGGACAACAAGCTGCCGGAGGGCTACTTCATCACCTTGGGCGGGCAGTTCCAGGCGCAGGAAGAGTCGAGCCGGCTGATTGGTCTGCTGTCGATCGGTTCGCTGGCGATGATCTTCCTGGTGCTGTACTCGCGCTACCAGTCCGGTGTGCTGTCGCTGATCATCATGGCCAATATCCCACTGGCGCTGGTGGGCTCGGTGATCGGGCTGTGGCTGTCGGGCCAGCCGCTGTCGATTGCGGCGCTGGTGGGCTTCATCACCCTGGCCGGCATCGCTATCCGCAACGGCATTCTGAAAGTCAGCCACTACGTCAACCTGTGCGCCTTCGAGGGCGAAAGCTTCGGCATCCCCATGCTGATACGTGGCTCGCTCGAGCGCCTGACCCCCGTGCTGATGACCGCCCTGGTCGCGGCCTTCGCGCTGGCGCCCCTGCTGTTCGAGGCCGAGCAGCCGGGTACCGAGATCCTGCACCCGGTGGCGGTGGTCATCTTCGCCGGGCTGATCAGCTCGACGCTGCTCGACACCTTCCTCACCCCGGCGATGGTTTGGCTCTTCGGCCGCAAGCCCATCGAGCGGCTGGTCGAAAGCTCGGGCCAGGAAGCCTTCTGATGCCCGTTCCCGTTCCTAACTCAACCCACAAGGAGTTCACCATGAAGCACTTCATCGTTCACGTCGCACTGGCAAACCTGGCAGGACTGGCTGCCGCACCGGCCGTCGCTGTCGACGACGCTCACGCTCCCAAGCACGGCGGCGTCATCGTCGAAGCAAAGGGGGTCGACCTCGAACTGGTCGCCAAGCCGGATCTGATCCAAATCTATCCGACCGACCACGGCAAGCCGATGAAGATCACCAGCGGCAGCGCTAAGCTTACGTTGCTGACCGGAAGCGACAAGTCGGAAGTGCCGTTGGCCCTCGTAGGCGACAAGCTCGAGGCCAAAGGCAGCTTCAAGATGGCCAAGGGGACCAAGGCCGTGGCGGTGGTGACGCTCAACGGCAAGCCTCCGGTCACGGCGCGCTTCGAGCTTAAGTAGGCGCCTGCCGCCCTGAGGCTAGCAATCGCGGCCGCGGACCGTCTGTGTTCGGCGCTGCAGCAGCAATGCGAAGAGGAAAGCCATGAGCCGCGATGATGCTGATCCGTCCACCAGCGTAGCGCCGCGCGCGGAAAGGTCCAACGAGCGCAGGGACCGCCGGATCTTGCTAGGTGTCCTGGCCATCAACCTCGGCCAGAGCATTGTCGGCGGAGGCGTCGGCTTGTGGGCCGAGTCGACGGCACTGATGGGCGCAGCGCTGGACAACTTGGCCGACGCGTCGGTCTACGGTCTCAGCCTGTACGCCGTCGGGCGAGCCGCGTCGATCAAGGTGCGGGCAGCTCGGATCTCGGGCTGGTTCCTGATTGGCTTGGCCGTGCTGCTGCTCGTCGAGGTTTTGCGTCGCTACTTCGGTGGCGGGCAGCCCGTCGGACCAGCCATGATGGCCATGGCTGGCGTCAATGCATTACTCAACCTGGTCTGCTTGCGTCTGCTTGCCCGACATCGCGGAGACGACGTGAACTTCAAGGCCTCGTCAATCTTCACCAGCAATGACTCGCTCGTCAATCTCAGCATCGTCGCGTCTGGGGCGCTTGTGCTATGGCTGGGCTCGAACGTGCCTGATCTAGTCCTCGGGGTCATCGTGGCCGGCGTTGCGGCACATGGCGGTCGGGAAATCCTCGAAGAAGCTTCCAAGACGGAATCGACCGAACCCCATCGTTAATGTTTGAAGTTGACCCGATTTCGCGGACACCTCATTCTGATGGAAGAAGGAGTCCGAGATGCCGAAGACGAAGCCTGCCTACCCCGAGGCGTTCAAGCAGCAGATTGTCGAGCTGGCGATGGCTGGACGAAGTCCGGCCCAGCTGGCACGTGAGTTCGAAGTCAGCGCCAGAGCGTCACCGCGGGGGTCGCGCGTGCGGCGGCCGATGCCGGTAACCCCGTGCGTGGCAAGGACGTGTTGAGCAGCGCCGAGCACGAAGAGCTGGCGCGATTGCGACGAAGGGTTCGACAGCTCGAGCAGGAGCGCGACATCCTGGCAAAGGCTACGGCCTGGTTCGCCGCCAAGGACGGCAAGACGTCCACCGGGTCTACGGACTCGTGAACGCGAACCAGGCCGACGTCAACGTCGCAGCGATGTGCCGTGTGCTGCGGGTCTCGACCAGTGGCTACTACGCCTGGCGCGATCGTGCCCCCAGCGCGCGTGCCGTCGCCAATGCCGTGCTCACCGAGCGCATCCGTAGGTGCACGCCGCATCGCACCACACCTACAGCATGACGATCTCGCGGGAACTGCGCCGCAATGCAGCGACCCGGAGCGGGTACGTCGACTTCCGAGCCTCGACGGCACAGGTGGCACGCGCAACTACGGGCCCGCCGTCCGAAGACAGCCAAGCTCGCTGCCAATGATGCGCCCAGGAAGTACGTCAAGAGCGGCTCGCTGGGACGATCACGACCGAGCGTCGTAAGCGACTGGGTCCGGAGATAGCATGGACGGGTAGGCGGCACGGCCGCCGTCAGGACCGCTGCTGGGCGATGTCGTGGAGTCCACAGCAGATCGCCCACAGGGTTGCGGATCGACTTTCCCGACGATGAGGCGATGCGGATATCGCACGAGGCGATTTACCAGGCTTTCTACATTCAAGGCCGTGGCGCGTTACGCCGCGAGCTGAGCCCCTGCCTTCGTTCCGGTCGGCCGTTGCGTGTGCCTCGCGCCCGCACGCGTGAACGGGGGAAGAAGTTCGTCACGCCCGAGGTCATATCAGCAGACGGCCCTTGGACGCTCAGGCGCGCGTCGTGCCCGGCCACTGGGAAGGCGATCTCATCGTCGGGCTGGGAAGCTCCGCGATCGGCACGCTGGTGGAACGAGCGACGCGCTTCACGATGCTGCTGCACCTTCCTCGCATGGGCGCGCACGGACAGCCTCGAAAGAAGAACGGCCCTGCACTGGCCGGTCGCAGAGCTGGCGCAGTCCGGGAGGCGATTGCGACCTCGATGATGAGGCTGCCTACGCAGCTGCGCAGATCGCTGACTTGGGATCAGGGAGCCCGAAATGTCTCAGCACGCTCGACTGCGCCTCGACACGGGTCTTCAAGTCTTCTTCTGCGATCCACGCAGCCCTTGGCAGCGGGTACCAACGAGAACACGAACGGGCTGCTACGGCATTACTTCGCGAAGGGCCCGACCTCAGCCGCTACGGTTCAGACTCCCTCTCCGCGGTCGCTGCGTCGCTGCGGCAC
>NZ_JACDCU010000299.1 GCF_013817365.1 Methylibium sp.
GTCATCATGTTCATCTACCGTGACGACTACTACAACAAGGAAGCGTCCAAGGAGCCGGGCATCGCCGAGATCATCATCGCCAAGCAGCGCAACGGGCCGGTCGGCACGGCCAAGCTCACCTTCCTCAAGCCGCTGACGCGCTTCGACAACCTGGCGCCGGGATCGGTTGGGAGCGACTATTGATGCACCGGGCTGAGGTTCCCGGCCCCCGGAGCCTCTGGGATCGATCTCGCCTCGCGGGCAACTACATCTAGACCGCCACGATCCTCCGATTTCCTGCCCCCGGCCGCACCTGCAGCGCCCGGTCGCTGACGGCTTCGTAGCGGCGGCTCGTCACCGTGTCCACATAGACCCAATCAGCCCGGCACTGCGACGCGGTCGCCGTCAGCACCATGTAGCCGCGCCGGGCGGTGTCGCGGCTAGTACCCCGCAGGTTGGTTGTCCGGATGACGCAGATCGAGACGGGCGGGATCGAGCGAATCCCGCAAGTCGGCCTCCAACGGGCAGGGCGATCCACTCACCCACGACGCGAGCACCTGCCCGCCCAGCGCGGCCCAGGCGATGCCGCGAGAACCCAGGCCGGTGAAGAGGTACAGGCCGCCGTCGGCGTCGCGAAGCCGAGGCACGAAGCGCGGCTGGTCGGCACGCCTGGCGTCGCGCATGGCTCGCAAATCAGTGGCTGCGCCGATCAAGGGAAGCCGGTCCGGCGTCACGGTGCGCCAGCCGATGCGGCCGTGCCAAGGCAGCGCCGACCAGACGCTGGCACTGCCTCCGGCAAGGAGGGCGAGCTGTGCGAGGTTGGCCCGGTGGTCCGCTTCGCGCAGTTCCGGGTCGTCGTCATCGGCGTGGCTGGTCGCACCGAAGACCAGCCGGTCATCGACACGCGGCAAGACGTAGCCGGCGCCGGCGACAGGAAGCCGCGGGCGCGGCAAAGTGGGTGTGTCCGCAGCCAGGCTGCTGATCTGGCCGCGTGAGATCGACAGTGCATTGAGCGCGCCGCCACCCGCGCCGAGCAGCAGGCGCTTCGCGTCGACCCCGTTCGCGAGTACCAGCACGGGTGCTTCGGCGATCACCTTGTCATGCGCATCGAACGCCTGCCATGCGCGGCCGCCGCGCGCGATGCGTGCGACCCTCGCCTTGCCGATGAAAGCCGCACCGCTGCGTGCCAGCAATTCGTTCGCATAGCGCCGCGGTGCGAGCCAGCCGCCGCCCGGGTAGTGCCAAGCGCCGCTGGGCAGTGCCAGGCCCGAGATCCGACTCGCCGTGTCCCGGTCGAGCCAGCTCACGTAGCCGGGGTCGAGCTGGTGCGCCGCCAGCGCGGCGCAGGCGTCGGCATCGCCGAGGCGGCCTTCCAGTCGCAGGCAGCCGGCAAGTTGCCCGTGAATGCGGCCCGCTTCTATCCAGGCGCCTGCCACGCGCTGTGTCAGCAGTGCCGCCGCTCTGTGCACGCGCGCGTGCGGACCATCGTCGCGGTGGAAGCTGCCATGGAACAGCCCCGCCGGGTTGCCGGAGGCGGCGCAGGCCGGTTCGTTCTGTGCGTCCAGGACGCGGCAAGTCCAGCCTTGCAGCGACATCGCCCAGGCTGCCGCGCAACCTGCCAGTCCGGCGCCGATGACGATCGCCTCGCTCGCTCCGCGGTGCGTATGCCAGCCGCCGGGCGGTGGCGGTGCAACATGGCGCGGCGCGTAGCGGGCGACCGTGATGTTGCGCTTGTCGCCAATGCCGGCGGCCTCGACCGCGAAGCCGGCGGACGCAAGGTCCTCGCGTACCGCGCGTGCTGCACTCCAGGTCGCAGCGGTGGCGCCCGGCGCAGCCAGCCGCCCCAACCGCTGCAGCGCGCGGGAATCCCGTATTTGCAGGTTTCTTGCAGGCGAGAAACCGTCGAGAAGAAAGGCGTCGACAGAAGCCACCCACTGCCTCAGCAGCAGGGCGAAATCGCCGAACCCCAGCAGCAACTGCACGCGCGCGTCCTCGAAGTCGAGCGGATGAAGGTTCGGCGTGCGCAGGGGCCAGGCTGCCAGCAACCGGGTCGCGAGTTCGGGCAGTGTCGAAGTGGCATGGGCGCGGGCCAGGTCTTCGCGCGTCAAGGGGTGCTTCTCGACCGACAAGAAGATCAGCCGTTCGCAGCGCCGCGGGTCGCGGCGCCAGGCGTCCCATGCGGCGAGAAAATTGCTGCCAAGCCCGAAGCCGGTCTCGAGGATCACGAAGCGCTTGCGGCCTGCCCAGCGTTCGGGTAGGCGGTTGCCGGCCAGAAAGACGTGGCGCGCCTGCACGAGTGCGTCGGTGGCCGGGTGATGAATGTCGCCGTTGTCCGGCGCCAGCGGCATACCTTCAGGCGTGAAGGACAAGCGGCCAGGGGTGATGGGCTGCGTCTTCACGCCGCGGCGCGTTCGGCCAGCCAGGCGAGCAGCGGATCGCGCGCAGGGCCGAGGCCGCGATAGGCGAGCACCGCATCGCTCATCGTCGAGAGCGCGGCGTGCAGGCTTTCGGCCTGTTCGGGCGTGGCGATCGCCTCCACGAGCGGCTGCACGTCGACATGGATCGTGAAAAGCGCTTGCTGCAGGGACGGCAGCGGGATGAAGGTCTGGTGTTCGGTGCGCCAGTGGGCCTGCGAGGCAATCTCACCGGGCAACCGGGCCCAGGAGACAGTCGCATGCCGCTGCGGATGCCTGTCGAGCCCGGCGTGCGGCGTGATGGTCCACACGAAGCGCTCCCAGCGTTGCGGTTGGCAGACCAGGCGCACGAGATGCTCGCCGGCAGCCAGCAGGGTCGCGTTGTCCGCGACCGGGCCATGTACCGCAGCGAACGAGCGCCCGACCTTGTCGCGCGGCGCCCAGTGCGAGGGCAGGCAGACGGCGAGCCAGGGCAACGTGGCGCTCACGGCGTCGACGATGGCCAGGTCTTCGTGCAAGGACAGGCTCAGCAGCGCGGCGAGCCGCTGCGCCGCCGGCAGTGCGACCAGGCAGGCGCCGGCACGCTCATGAGCGCCTGGCACGCCGTGCAGTGCGCTGCCATTCCAATGCACATGCCAGCCGATCGCAAGGCCGAACGCGCCATCGGCGCTGGCTTCGAGCACGCCGGGGCACTGGATCGCCGCTTCTTCCACCAACGCGCGCAAGGCGGGCAAGGGATCGAAGCCGTCGGCGCGTAGCAAGGCCTCGTCTGGTGCGGTGCTCAGCACCGCCAGTTTCTCTGCGAAGGCAGGCGAGTCCGGCGTCAGGGCACTGAGCTGGCGCGAGCCGGGCTGAAGTCTGCGCAGGCCGGGTTGCATGCGAAACGGCGCCTTGACCGCGGCGTCGAAGTCGAAGCTGGTAGGCGGCGGCATGGCGAATGATGGCGCGAGTGGCGCGCAGCGCCGGCCGGTCGCCCTGCGGACTCAGACGCGCTTGCGGTACTCGTGCGTGCGGGTGTCGATCTCGATCTTGTCGCCCGTGGCCACGAAGATCGGCACCGGCACCTCGAAGCCCGTGGCCAGCTTGGCCGGCTTCAATATCTTGCCGGACGTGTCGCCCTTGACGGCCGGCTCGGTATAGACCACCTCGCGCACCACGCTGGTCGGCACTTCGACCGAGATGGCCTTGCCGTCGTAGAACACCACTTCCACCGGCATGGCGTCTTCCAGGTACTGGATCGCGTCGCCCATGTTCTCGGCCTCGACCTCGAACTGGTTGTACTCGGTGTCCATGAACACGTACATCGGGTCGGCGAAGTAGGTGTAGGTGCACTCCTTCTTGTCGAGCACGATCTGGTCCATCTTGTCGTCGGCCTTGAACACCAGCTCGGCGCCGGAGCCGTTGAGCAGGTTCTTCATCTTCATGCGCACCGTGGCGGAATTGCGTCCGCCGCGGCTGTATTCGGTCCTGAGGATGACCATCGGGTCCTTGCCCTGCATGATCACGTTGCCGGCGCGGATTTCCTGTGCGGTTTTCATCTGAGTGTCCTGTCGTTGCGGGAAGGGCGTGCGGCCTGCGCAAAGCCCGAGATTTTAGCCTTTTGCAGCCACGAAGCGGCAAAGCCGAAGCGCGAGATCGCCATCGAGCTCCATAGCCGCTTCGAGCTCGGCGCAGCGCGAAGCCGCCAGCGTCCGCCAAGCTTGGGCGTCCGAAGGGGCTTGCGCCCACGGCAAAGCTTGCATCGTAGCCAGCTCGCAGTCCTGTCGCGGCGAGGTCAACCCGTTCCACTGTGTGAAGCGCCGGCGCAGGTGCTGAGCGAGGACGGCGTCCGCGTCTTGCAGATAGAAGTCGAGAAAAGCGTCGAGCTTGGCCGCTTGCGCGCCGCCCCGCTGCGCATAAAGTTGCCACAGGAAAGGCCTGCCCGCCCACAGGGCCCGCACCAGCGAATCCTCACCGCGCACCAGGTTGAGATCGCAGCTCCATAGCAAACGGTCGAATTCCGGCTGCGGCAACCATGGCAGGAAGTGCGCTTGCAACCCCTCGCGCACGGCCGTCGACCCCGGCTCGCCGTCGCAGGCGAGCGCCGCGGCGACCTGTCGGGCTGCCAACCCGGGCGTGACCAGCAACTGTGTCGACTCCGCCCGCCACTGCGCGAGCCACGCCTGCAGGGCCGGCTGTTCGTAGCAGAAAAGGCTTACACGCCGCGATCCGGGCAAGGCGCCGATCCCCAGATCGGCCAGCCAGGCCGCGGCGTCGAAGCCAGTGCGCGCCGAGGCCAGACCCGCCTCGTGCAACAGCCCACCGGTTGCTGGTGTGAAGCCGGGATAGAAGAACCACTTGGTCAGGCCGCGTCCAGGCCCCGCGAACTGAGGCGAGCGCAGGGCGTGGCTGCGTTCGACATACGCCTGCGCGCTCAGGTACTCGAGGTTGATCCACACCGGCGAGCCGGCGGCTCGCGCCATGCGTTCGACGAAGCCGGCCGGCGGATCGCAGCCGAAGGCTTCGACCACCACGTCGCCCGGCATTTCGCCCCCGTGCGGCTCGCGCCACGGCAGCACCGTCACGCCGCCGGCGCCCTGCGGCGCCATCCCGGACAGCGCCGAGCTGTCGTCGCACCAGAGCCGCACGCGCTGGCCCAGGCTCGCCAGCCGGCACGCCAGACGCCAGCACACGCCGATGTCGCCAAGGTTGTCGACGACGCGGCAAAACAGATCCCACTTCAGCGCCCGCAAGGGCGGTGGCGACAAGGCCTCGCTGTGCATGCGCGCGATTATCGAAGCCACAATCCTGCGCATGAATGTGGCCTCCGTTT
>NZ_JACDCU010000300.1 GCF_013817365.1 Methylibium sp.
CTTCAGCCGAGGCCACGTCGGCCACGGCTGCGTCGAGCTCCACGCGCAGCAGCACCGGCGCATCGCCCTCGGCGCTGCCGAGCGCCGCGCGCAGCGTCAGCCGCCCGTTGCCTTGCCAGTGCGCGTGCGCAGCCAGCGGCATGCTGCAACTGCCGCCGAGCTGGCGCGAGACCGCACGCTCGGCGTGCACGGCCAGCCACGCAGGTGCGTCCTTGAGCGACTGCAGGGCGGACCAAAGGAGCGGATGTCGCTCGGCGCAATCGGCGTGCACTTCGATGCCTAGCGCGCCTTGACCCGCGGCGGGGATCATCGCGTCGGACGCGAACACGCTGCGGATGCGAGCGGACAAGCCGAGTCGTTTCAGGCCGGCGGCGGCCAGCACGATGGCGTCAAAGTGGCCCTCGTCGAGTTTGCGCAGCCGGGTGTCGAGGTTGCCGCGCAGCGGCTCGATGCGCAGGTCGGGCCGCTGCGCACGCAGCTGGCTCGCGCGGCGCAGGCTGGAAGTGCCGACCACCGCACCGGCCGGCAGCGCGGCCAAGCCGTCATGGCGCGGCGACACCCAGGCGTCCCGCGGGTCCTCGCGCTCCAGCACCGCCGCGAGCACGAAGCCGGCCGGCAGGTCCATCGGCACGTCCTTGAGCGAATGCACCGCGAGATGCGCCGCGCCGCTTTCGATCGCCGTCTCCAGCTCCTTGACGAACAAGCCCTTGCCGCCCACCTTGCTCAGCGCGCGGTCGAGGATCTGGTCGCCGCGCGTGGTCATGCCGAGCAGTTCCACCGGCGCCTGCAGCCGGGCCTGCAGCAGCCCGCGCACATGCTCGGCCTGCCACAGTGCGAGGCGGCTTTCTCGCGTGGCGATGATCCATCGGGAGGCTTGCGGATTCATCGCTCGATGCTAGCAGCGGCCGAACGCGGGCCGCTCCGCTGGCACGGCCGCTGCTAGCATTCCTCGCCTTCGAGCCGCCCCTTTTTCCGAGCCGACTTCATGCCTTCTTCTTCCCGCCGTTCGACCGCCCCTGCCGACGACGAGAACCGCCCGCTGATCGAAGACATCCGCCTGCTCGGGCGCATCCTCGGCGACGTGATCCGCGAACAGGAAGGCGTGGCGGCCTTCGAGCTGATCGAGCGCATCCGCCAGCTCGCCGTGGCCTACCGGCTCAAGCGCGATGCGCAGGCCGGCCGCTCGCTCGACCGGCTGCTCAAGAACCTGTCGGTCGACCAGGCCGTCTCGGTCGTGCGCGCGTTCAGCTACTTCTCACACCTGGCCAACCTCGCCGAGGACCGCCACAACGTGCGCCAGCGCGAGCGCGACGAACGCAGCGGCATTGCGCTGCAGGGCTCGCTGGCAATGAGCTTCGAGCGACTGGCGCGGCGCGGGGTGCGTGCGTCCGACATTGCCGAAACGCTGGCCCATGCCTACCTCTCGCCCGTGCTCACGGCGCACCCGACCGAGGTGCAGCGCAAGAGCGTGCTCGACGCCGAGCGCGCCGTGGCCGAGCTGATCGGCGCGCGCGACGCGCTGCCGACCGAGCGCGAGCGCGCCGCCAACGAGCAGCACCTGCGCGCGCGCGTCACGCAGCTCTGGCAGACGCGCCTGTTGCGCACCTCCAAGCTCAGCGTGGCCAACGAGATCGACAACGCGCTGAGCTACTACCAGAGCACCTTCCTGCGCCAGATCCCGCTGCTCTACGGCGAGATCGAACAGATGCTGCCCGGCTTCGAGATCGCGCCGTTCCTGCGCATGGGCAACTGGATCGGCGGCGACCGCGACGGCAACCCCAACGTCAGCGCCGAAACGCTGCGCTTCGCGCTGGCACGTCACAGCGAAACCGTGCTGCGCTTTTACCTGACCGAAGTGCACGCGCTCGGGGGGGAGCTGTCGATGTCGGGCCTGCTGGTCAAGGTGACGCCGGCGCTGCGCTCGCTCGCCGAACGCTCGGGCGACCGCAGCGAGCACCGCGTCGACGAGCCCTACCGCCGCGCGCTGATCGGCGTGTATGCGCGCCTGGCCGGCACGCTGCACGCGCTGACCGGCACCGAGGCCCTGCGCCATGCGATCGCACCGTCCGAGCCCTACGGCGCTGCCTCGGAACTGCTGGAGGACCTGCGCGCGGTCGAAGCCTCGCTCGCCTCGCACTTCGGCGCCGCGCTCGCCGTGGGCCGCCTGCGCCCGCTGATCCGCGCCGTGCAGGTGTTCGGCTTTCACCTGGCGACGATCGATCTGCGACAGAGCTCCGACCAGCACGAGGCAGTGCTCGCCGAGCTGCTGGCTACCGCGCGCATCGAAGCCGACTATTGCGCATTGCCGGAGGACGCCAAGATCGCCTTGCTGCTGCGCCTGCTGTCCGACGCGCGCGGCCTGCAGGTGCGCGAAGCCGCCTACAGCGAGCGCACCCGCGGCGAGCTGGCGATCTTCGAGGCGGCGCGCGAACTGCGGCAACGATTCGGCTCCGCCGCAATCCGCCACTGCATCATTTCGCACACCGAGACGGTGAGCGACCTGCTCGAGGTGCTGCTGCTGCAAAAGGAATGCGGGCTGCTCCACGGCACACTCGATGCGCAGGGCGAAAGCGCCGACGCGGCGCGTGCCGATCTCATCGTCGTGCCGCTGTTCGAGACCATCGCCGACCTGCGCCGCGCCGCGCCGATCATGCGCGAGTTCTATGCCTTGCCCGGCGTGCTGCCCATGATCCTGCGCGGCCGCGCAGACCAGTACGACGAGCAGGACGTGATGCTCGGCTACTCCGACAGCAACAAGGACGGCGGCTTCTTCACGAGCAATTGGGAGCTCTACCGCGCGGAGACGGCGCTGGTCGAGTTGTTCGAGCCGCTCAAGCGCGAAAAAGGCCTGCGGCTGCGCCTGTTCCATGGCCGCGGCGGCACCGTCGGCCGCGGCGGCGGGCCGAGCTACGAGGCCATCCTGGCGCAGCCGCCCGGCACGGTGAACGGGCAGATCCGACTGACCGAACAAGGGGAAGTGATCGCCTCGAAATACGCCAACCCGCGCATCGGCCGGCGCAATCTGGAAACGCTGGTGGCCGCCACGCTCGAGGCCACCTTGCTGCCGCCGCGGCGCAAGGCACCGCAACTCTTTCTCGACGCCGCCGCCGAACTCTCGACGCTCGGCATGGCCGCCTACCGCGGGCTGGTCTACGAGACGCCGGGCTTTGCCGACTACTTCTTCGCCGCCACGCCGATCCGCGAGATCGCCGAACTCAACATCGGCTCGCGGCCGGCGGCCCGGCCCAAGGAAGGCCATGCCAAGCCCGCCATCGAAGATCTGCGGGCGATTCCCTGGGGTTTCTCGTGGGGGCAGTGCCGCATCGCACTGCCGGGCTGGTACGGCTTCGGCTCGGCGGTCGAGCGCTTTCTGGCCGGCACGGCGCCGAAGGCTGCCAAAGGCGCACGGGCCGAGAGGCTGGCGCTGCTGCAGCGCATGCACGCGCAGTGGCCGTTCTTCACCACGCTGCTGTCCAACATGGACATGGTGCTGGCCAAGAGCGATCTGGCCGTGGCCCTGCGCTACGTGGAGTTGGTGCCCGACAAGCGCGCTGCCCGCAAGATCTTCGCGCAGATCCAGGCCGAGTGGGACCGCACGCAGGTAGCGCTCTCGCAGATCACCGGCGAGACGCGGCGTCTGGCAAGCAACCCGGCGCTAGCGCGCTCGATCGAATACCGCTTTCCCTATCTCGATCCGCTCAACCACCTGCAGGTCGAACTGATGCGCCGCTACCGGGCGCAACGCGCCGAAGGCGAGCCGCACGAGCGCGTGCAGCGCGGTATCCACATGTCGATCAACGGCGTGGCAGCCGGTTTGCGCAATTCGGGTTAGGACCTGTCGGCACGACGGCGCGACTCAAAAACGCCGGTTCGTCAGCGGCGGTGCCTCGCCGGTGTGGTCATGGCCGATGCCGTGTTCGTCACCGTGGTGGTCGTGCTCATCACCGGCGCCGCCGTGATCGTGCGACAAGCCCGACAACAACGCGATCATGCTGATGCCCACGGCCAGCCAGGCGAGTTGCGTCACGGTGTCGCGCCAGGCCAGGCGGCGCTGCAGCTGCGGGATCAAATCGGCCACGGCCACGTAGATGAAGCTGCTCGAGGCGATCACCAGCAGGAACGGCAACCACTGCTGGAAAGGCTGGATCACGAAGTAGCCGAAAACGCCGCCGACCACCGCCGCCATTCCCGACATCGCGTTGTAGGCCAGGGCGCGCGTGCGAGAGAAGCCGGCATTGAGCAGCACGATGTAGTCGCCCACCTCCTGCGGAATCTCGTGGGCGATCACCGCGGCAGCGGTGATCACGCCGAGCCGGACATCGACGAGGAAGGCGGTCGCGATCAGCACGCCGTCGCAGAAGTTGTGGATGCCGTCGCCGAGCAGCACGCTCCAGCCGCCGCGCCCGGCCTGCTCGGCGTCGAAGTGGTGGTGGTGGTGATGGCCATCCCCCTCGTGGTGGTGACTGTGGCGGTAGAGCTCGACCTTCTCGAGCAGGAAGAAGAACAGCAGTCCGCCGAGCAGCGTGGCGAACAGGGCCTGCGGAGATGCGCTGGTCGTCTCGAAAGCTTCCGGCAGCATCTTGAGCAAGGCCGTACCGAGCAGCACCCCGGCCGACAGGCTCACCAGATGGCGCACGATCAGCTTGAGCACCGACAAGGTCAGCGAGGCGGCGATCACGACCGACAGCACGCCGCCGGCGAAGGTGGCCAAAATGATCCAGAGCAGCGTGTTGGACATCTTCTTCCGTATGCCTCGACCAAAAAAACACGCGCCTCGCAAAAGCGCGACGCGCGAACTCGAAAAAAAACCGCGCCGACGAAGGGCGCGGTTGCCGCCGAGCGTTGTCGCCGGATCAGCCCACGCCGTGCATCTTCAACCACGCCAAACAGCGCTTCCAGCCGTCCTCGGCAGCCTCTTTGCGATAGCTCGGCCGGTAATCGGCATGAAATGCGTGTGGCGCATCGGGGTAGATCACGAACTCCGACTTGCGCGCCGCCGGGGTGCCACCCGCCAAAACTGATTTCATCTTATCAATAGTGTCAAGCGGGATGCCGTTGTCCTGCCCGCCGTACAAGCCCAGCACCGGGGCGCGTAGGAAGCTGGGGACGTCGATCGGGTGAATGGGCGTCAGCGCCCGGGCTTCGCCGACAAGCCGCCCGTACCAGGCCACCCCGGCCTTCACGCGCGGATTGCGCGCCGCGT
>NZ_JACDCU010000301.1 GCF_013817365.1 Methylibium sp.
CCAGCGGTGCTGCCTTGCTCGCGCTCATCGGCGGCTTGTTGCTGACCGGTCGCGACGGCGCGATGGCGACCTACGGCGCGATGGTGGTGGCCTGCGCCGCGGCGCTGGGTTGGGCCGGCTGGGCGCGGCGATGAGCTACAGCGTCAAGGAGGTGTTCTACACGCTGCAGGGTGAGGGCCACCACGCCGGGCGGCCGGCGGTGTTCTGCCGCTTCGCCGGCTGCAACCTGTGGAGCGGGCGCGAGGAAGATCGCGCCAGCGCAGTCTGCCGTTTCTGCGACACCGATTTCGTCGGCACCGACGGCAGCGGTGGCGGCAAGTTCGCCAGCGCCGCCGAACTGGCCGTGCAGGTCGTCGCGCAGTGGCCGGCTGAAGCCGGTCGCGAGCAGCGTTTCGTGGTGCTGACGGGCGGGGAGCCGCTGCTGCAAGTGGACGCTGCGCTGCTCGACGCGCTGCACGAACTGGGCTTCGAAGTCGCGGTCGAAAGCAACGGCACGCAGGTGGCGCCGGCCGGCATCGACTGGCTGTGCATCAGCCCCAAGGCCGGCGCGTCGCTGCTGCAGCGCTCGGGGCAGGAGCTCAAGGTGGTGGTGCCGCAGGAAGGGATCGACCTGGCCGAGCTGGAATCCCTGGCTTTCGCACACCGCCGCGTGCAGCCGATGGACGGCCCCGAACTCGCTGCGAACACCGAGTGGGCGGTGCGCTGGTGCCTGGCGCACCCACGGTGGCAGTTGAGCCTGCAGACGCACAAGGTCATCGGCATCCGCTGACATGACGACCCCCAGCTCACCGCGTTCGCGGCCCCCGAGGGGCGTTCAGCCCGCTCGGGAGCGGCCCAGCGCCGGCTGAGCCGAACCCGGGACACTTGCAAGATGTTCGAACTCAGCCAGTCCTTCTATTTCGAGTCGGCCCATACCTTGCGCCGCGAGGTCGAGCGAAACGAGGCCGACGGCAGCCGGCGCGTGCATGGCCACACCTACACGGCCGAGGTGTGCGTCAGCGGCAAGGCCCATCGTGCGACGGGCATGGTGGTCGATCTGGCGGTGCTTCGTGCCGCCATCGCCGCCGTGCGCGAACAGCTCGATCACCACTTCCTCGACGAGGTGCCCGGGCTCGACGTGCCGACGCTCGAGAACCTGTGCGTGTTCATCTACAAGCGCGTCGCGGCGCAGGTGCCGGGTGTTGCCAGCGTGCGCGTGGCGCGGCACAGCAGCGGCGACCGCTGCGTGTACCGGGGACCCGGCGGCCGTGGTGAAAGGGCCGGGGCCAGCAGCGCCGGGGGTGCATCGGGCGGCCACGATGACGGGCACGGAAGCGACGGCGGAAACGGTGGCAATGGCGGTGAGTGATCCCGCAGCGCCCGGCGCGCTGAGCCTGGCCGAACGCAGCCGCCGCGCCGTCTGGCATCCCTGCACACAAATGAAGCGCCACGAGCGCGAGCCGCTGCTGGCGATTGCGCGCGCCGAGGGGCCGTGGCTCATCGATACCGATGGCCGGCGCTATCTCGACGCGGTGAGCTCCTGGTGGGTCAACCTGTTCGGCCACGGCCATCCGCGCATCCGCGAAGCCCTCGCCGATCAACTGGCGACCCTCGACCACGTGATGCTCGCCGGCCTGACGCACGAGCCGGTGGTAGCTCTCTCGGAGCGGCTGGGTGCGCTGAGCGGCCTGGGCCACGCCTTCTACGCCAGCGACGGTGCTTCGGCCACCGAGATCGCGCTGAAGATGAGCGCGCATTACTGGCGCAACCACGGCCGGCCGCAAAAGTGCGAATTCGTCGGCCTGGCCGGGGGCTATCACGGCGAGACGATCGGTGCGCTTTCGGTCACCGACATCGCGCTGTTCCGCGAGGCCTATGCACCGCTCGTGCGGTTGAGCGCGGCGCTGCCGTCGCCCGATGCGCGCCAAGCCCGGCCGGGCGAGGACGCAGCGGCCTGCGCACGTCGCGCGGCGGCCGCGCTCGGCGATTACCTGGCCCAGCACCACGAGCGCACCGCCGCGTTGATCCTCGAGCCGTTGGTGCAGTGCGCCGCCGGCTTCGCCATGCACGACGCCGAATACCTGCGCCAGGCACGGGCGCTGTGCGATCGCTATGAGGTGCACCTGATCTGCGACGAGATCGCGGTCGGCTTCGGCCGCACTGGCACGTTGTTCGCCCACCAGCAGGCCGCGAGCGCAGAGGCGGATGGGCGGCCCGATTTCCTGTGCCTCTCCAAGGGCCTGACCGGGGGCACGCTGCCGCTGTCGGCCGTGCTATGCACCGACGCAGTGTTCGAGGCCTTCTATGACGACCGCGCCGCGCGCGGCTTCCTGCACTCGCATTCCTACACCGGCAACCCGCTGGCTTGCCGCGCGGCACTGGCGGTGCTCGATCTGTTCGAGCAGGGCATCGACGGCACGCCGGTGTTCGAGCGCAATCGCGCGACGGCGGCTCGCCTGAACGAGCTGTGCGAGCCCTTGAGCGCGCACCATCGTGTGCGCAATGCCCGCCAGCTCGGCATGCTCTGGGCCTGGGACATCGACGACGCCGGCATCGACGGCTTCTCCGGCGCCTATCACCTGGCGGCGCGCGAACAGGGCCTGCTGCTGCGGCCGATCGGCAACACGCTGTACTTCATGCCGCCCTATGTGCTGGACGACGCGACGCTGGAGCAGTTGGCCGGCGGTGCGCTGCGCGCACTGGACGCAGTGTGCGGCGCATGAGCGCGGCATCGTGCCGACCTGTCTTCGCTCGCGCCGATTTGGCCACCGGAGCATCGTGCTATCCGACCCCCGCTCGTCGACCGCCCAACTGCGCGAGCCAACGCCGTTTCGCTCCGCGCAGATCGCACGAAGCACGGTGGAGCCTCTGAGATGAGCCGCGGCTGGTTCGTCACCGGCACCGACACCGGCGTCGGCAAGACGCTGGCGAGTTGCGCGCTGCTGCATGCGCTGCGCACGACGTACCCGCGGTGCGTGGGCATGAAGCCGGTCGCCGCAGGCACCGACGCGCAAGGGCACAACGAGGACGTTCTCTCGTTGCGCGCGGCCGGCAATGTGGCGGTGCCGGCGGAGTGGGACAACCCGGTGCTGCTCGCCGACCCGCTTTCGCCGCACATTGCCGCGGCGCGCGCCGGGCGCGTCGTCGAGATTGCGGCCATCGTCCGCGCCTACCGTGAACTCGCCCTGCGGGCCGACGCTGTCGTGGTCGAGGGCGCGGGCGGCTTTCTCGTGCCGCTGTCACCGACCGAAACGGGCGCCGATCTGGCGGCGGCGCTCGACCTGCCGGTGATTCTGGTCGTCGGACTGCGCCTGGGTTGCCTGAACCATGCGCTGCTCACGCGCGACGCGATCCGTGCGCGCGGCTTGCGGCTCGCCGGCTGGATCGCGAACCGCATCGATCCGGCGATGGCCGAGCCGGCGGCGAACCTGGCCTACCTGCGCGAGCAACTCGCCGCGCCGCTGCTGGCCGACTGGCCGTGGCAACCCGAGGCCGAGCCGAGCCGCTTGCGTCTGCTGCAACTGCCCGATTGAGCCGATGGCCACGCCCGCCGAAATCTTCGCCACTGCGCTACAGGCCCTTGATGCGAGCGGGCTGCGCCGCCGACGTCGCGTGGTGGCGCCTCAAGACGGCGCCGCATTGCTCGCCGACGGCCTGACCCGCCTGGCTTTCGCCAGCAACGACTATCTCGGCCTGGCCCGCCATCCTGCGCTGATCGAAGCCGCGCAGCAGGCCGCCGAGCGCTACGGCGTCGGCGCCACGGCCTCGCCGCTGGTCTGCGGCCACAGCCCTGCGCATGCGGCGCTGGAAGACGAGCTGGCGCGCTTCGTCGGACTGCCGCGCGCGCTTTATTTCTACGCCGGCTATGCGGCCAACACCGGCATCATCCCCGCGCTGGTCGAGCGCGGCGACGCGCTGCTGTCGGATGCGCTCAACCATGCCTGCCTGATCGATGGTGCCCGGCTGTCGCGCGCCGATGTTCAGGTCTATCCGCACAAGGACATGACGGCGCTCGAACGGGCGCTGATCACCGCGCGTGGTGCACGGCGGCGGCTGGTCGTCACCGATGCCGTCTTCAGCATGGACGGCGACCTCGCCCCGCTGCCCGAACTGCTCGCGTTGTGCGAGCGCTTCGACGCCTGGCTGCTGATCGACGACGCGCACGGCTACGGCGTGCTGGGCGAAGGCGGGCGCGGCAGCCTCTCGCACTGGGGCTTGCGCGCCGGCGCGATGCCGGAGCGGCTGATCTACATGGCCACCCTCGGCAAGGCGGCCGGCGTTGCGGGCGCCTTCGTGGCCGGGCCGGAGCCGGTGATCGAGTGGCTCATGCAGAAGTCGCGCACCTACATGTTCGCGACCGGCGCGCCGGCGATGGTGGCCGAGGCCTTGCGCGCAAGCCTGCGGGTGATCGAGTCGGAAGGCTGGCGGCGCGAACAGCTCCTCAGACTGGGCGAGCGCCTGCGCGCCGGGCTTGCCGGCTTGCCGTGGCGCGCGCCGGTGTCCGGTACCCCGATCCAGCCGCTGCTGCTGGGCGACAACGTGTTGGCGCTGGCGGTGATGGCGGCCCTGGAGACGCAAGGCATCTGGGTGCCCGCGATACGCCCGCCCACGGTGCCGCAGGGCTCGGCGCGCTTGCGCATCTCGCTTTCAGCGCTGCACAGCGCCGACGATGTCGATCGTCTGTGCGCTGCACTGCGAAGCATCGCTGCCTCGGGCGCTGGCAGAGGCGCCTGACTCCCGTGAGCGGATTGCGGCACTCGATTGCGCTCCATGCGTCGTACGGGCGCTTGTCTCCGTCCCCGTTGCGCACTGTTGTTCCAAGGTCCGCAATTCGGCCAGCAGGGTGGGAGTTCCTCGGGCGGTCGGGTTCAGTCAGATTCATTGCGCGTACTGCACTTCGGCGTGCGCGACCACCTGATCCCGAAAGTGGCGGCTCAGGTCCTCGGCCGTGCGCAGGTCGATCGTGTGGCCACCGAAGAGCGGAGACAGCTTCTCCTCGATCTCCGCCATGCGAAGGAGGCCGGGCGTCGCGCCGGGTTCGAACTCGACCAACAGATCCACGTCGCTGTCTGAGCGCGCCGCGCCCTTCAGCCGCGAGCCGAACAGCGCGAGCCGACTGATGCCGTACCTGCGACAGACCTTTGCCAGGTGCTCAGGGTCTGCCTTCAGCGTGTTGTCCATGATGATCAAGCCTCTTCGTCAACTTGGGACAGC
>NZ_JACDCU010000302.1 GCF_013817365.1 Methylibium sp.
GTTCGAGCGGATCAATCGGCGCTACGGCCGAGAGCCGCACTTTCATGCGGTCGAGCGTGGTGCGCAGGCGGCCCTTCTGGACGATGGCGCCCAGCGCATCGGCCATTCGCTGACCCAGCTCCGGGTCTCCCGAGCGTTCGATATGCCAATGCCCGCCCGGCGGCGCGAGAAAGGTAAGCGCTCGCCGCAGCGCGGCGTGCTGTTCGCTTGCCATGACGAAAAGGCAGCGCGCATCGGGCGCCGCACTGGAGAGAGGACGCAAGGCCGGCTGCAGCTGGGCCGGGACCAGTGGCACCATGACCAGCAAGCAGGGTTCGAGCGGTGTGGCTACGGCCTTGACACGCTCTATTGCGGCGCTTGCGTCGTCGGCCTGCTCGAACGAGGCACCAGCCGCCTGAGCCGCGAACTCAGCGGCCTCCAGCAGGGACGGATCGGCTGGCTCAGCGCTCCAAAGGACGATGCGGCCGGCCATGTCGAATCGTGAATCGATTGTTCATAGAAGCGACAGTCCAAGCGCGCTGCGCCCGGTCCAAATCGTCAGCAGATCCGTGGTCGGAGACATCACATGGCTTGCCCTCGCGTCGCGCAACAGACGAGAAAGGGTGCTGTTCTCGCGGTACGCGATGCCGCCGCACAGCGTCATCGCCTCGTTCGTCGTGGTCACGGCGGTGTTGGCAGCATCGGCCTTGCAAGCGAGGATGGCGGTCATTGCGTCGTCACGCCCCATGTCGCCGGCGCGTGCCGCATGCAGCAGCAACAGGCGACTGCGCTCGACACCGATCCACAACTGACCGACGCGGTGTTGCACGGTTTCAATCTCGCTCAACGACTGGCCCGAATGCGTGTGTCGGCGGGCCTGAAGATGTGCAAGCGTCACATCGAGGGCGGCCCGCGCCACGCCGAGATAGGTGGCGGCCATCGCAGTCAGGAAGAAGGGTGCGACGATTTCGAACACGTACCAGACCTGGTCGCCTTCGTCGCCCAAAAGATTTCCAAGCGGAGCGACAGCACCGTCCAGCTTCAAAGAGCGTGAGGAATTGCCGCGCATTCCCAACCCGCGCCATTGCTCCCCCCAGTGCATGGCGGGCGTGTCGTGATCCAGCACGATGCAGCTGAACTCTCCGTTCTCCGAGGCGTCGCTTGCCAGCGTCGAAACGACGTAGGAATCAACTGCGCCCCCATTGGTGACGAACTGCTTGGTTCCCCGCAGGCGGTAACCGTTGCCCTCGCGCTCGAGAACGGTTTGAGGAAGGAAGAAGTTCGAGCCGGTGCCGGACTCCGACAGCGCCAGCGTGGTGAGGTGATCCCCTTGCGCGATGGGCCTCAGATAACGGGCGTCGTGATGGGCCGTCGATTTCGCAGCGATCACGGCAGTGGCCACGCAGTGCATGCCGTAGCACATGGCGGTCGCGGCGCACGCCTGCCCCAGCACTTCGGTGACCGCTGCCAACGCGACAAGCCCCTGGCCGTGCCCGCCCAAGCACTTGGGGACGGTCAGCCCGGTCAATCTTTGCTTGGCCAGCGCCTGCATGGCCGCTTTCGGCCACTCTCCAGTTGCGTCGGTGTGCTCGGCGGTTGGCAGCAGGACGTCGGCGGCAACCGCGCTCGCCTGATCGCGCAGGTCGAGCAGTTCAGGGGAAAAGAGGTCGTTCACATCTGTGTTCACAAAGGCTCTAGGGGAACTGTATAGGCCTTGCTGCCCTTAAGCCTGCCTCGCCTGCGTATTGTCGGCGGCAATCAGACTGCCACCATCGAATCGTCCAAGCACTCGGCTTGACAAAAATACCAGTTCTCCCAGCGGCACCCTCGAAGGCTTTGCCTTCAGGGTGCTTGAAACATCGCAGCTCAGAACACCCGGCTTGCGACTGCGAGGGTAGGACATGCAGGCGCGAAGGCAGCAGCACCAGCCCGTTCTCGTTGACCTCCACGTGTGCCTGGGGGTAAACCACCAGCACCAGCTGCAGCGCCTGCAGGGAACTGCTTTTTGAATTGGCGCACCGCTTGGCTAATGTCCTCGGTATTGAAGCCGGAGCCGAACGTCCACATGCCACCACCCGCCGGACAGGGTCACCCGCAACGAGCGGCTGTTCATTTCGCTCATCGCTTCATCCTCCAGGTTCTTGTCTCAATGCGGCCGAGGCCCCTCGTCGCCCATGCCGAGCAATTGCCAGAGGTCTTGCTCCGTTACGACCCTTCGTTTGTCTGCCACCGCCTCGCCAAGCGCTTTGTCGACGGTGCGATGCATGAGTCGCGGACTCATCCTCGCCAGCACGTAGAAGCACCGGCGCTCGAACACCACCGGCTCGGTCAGTCGGAGGCGCTCGCTTGCTTCGGTCGCAATGCGTCGTGCGATCCCGACCGAGTCGTCGCGCCCGGGCGGCTCGATGAGGAAGACCTCGAAGCGACTCAGCAGCGGCATGCCGAGTCCGCGCACGGAGTTGGCGGTGGCGATGTATGTCGTCAGGCTCGCATCGAACACGATGTCGGTCGACAAGTCGGTGGAGCGCCTGGCGGTCTGCACCTCCAGCGCGCCGTGCAGCTGCGCCAGCGGGTCCAGCGCCCGAGCGCCGCTGCCGACCGAGGCCTTGTCCAGTTCGTCGAGCAGGATGACCGGATTGGCATAGCGTCCCTCGCAGATGAGCTGGAACAGTAGGCCCGTGGCGCTGTTGCTCCAGTACTTGTCCGAGCCGCACAGCTGCGAGCCGGCGGACGGCTGGTCGAAGGCGATGGAGGCATTCGGCACCCCGAGCGCTTCGGCCAGCTTGTGGCTGAAGAGCGTCTTGCCCACGCCGGGCGGCCCGAGCAGCAGCATGGGCGGAATACGCACCGGTAGCGTCGACGCCTCGGCAAGGGCCAGGCAGTTGCGCACCAGTCCAAGCGGACCGCGAAAGTGCGGCAGCACCCGCTGCAGTTCGTCGAGGGCGCTGCTGGCGTCCATCGGGCCGCCGATGAGCCGGTCGGGACCCCGGTTCTTGAGCTTCTCGAGCAGGACCTGCATGCGCTCGCGCACGTCCTTGTCGGCGGTGCGACAGGCCAGGTCCTGTTCCATGGCCCCGCTGACCAGGGCGTCGTAGTCGCCTAGGACCCGCAAGTGTCCAGGCGGCGAGACTTCTCCGAAGGTCTCGCGCCAATCTGCCGGCTTCTTGCTTTCCTTGGCCTTGCCGCGAAGCTTGAGGATGCGCTCTTCTTCGGCGGGGGCGTCCTTGCGGGCGTAGCGGGTTCGCTCTTCCTGGAGCGCCTCGAACGGCTTGATGGGGATGAGGAAGACTTGATTGTCCGGACTGACCCAACGGAAGTAGCCGGGGGGTAGCTTGTTGCTCATTGAATGCTCCAGAAGTGCGATGTGACAGTCATGCGGCTCAGCGCGGCGGGCGCGGCCAGCGACGGTCTTCCGGGAACTCCGAGCGCCAGGACTCGCTGACGGCTTTCAGCACGACATGGCGGATGCGGCCGTCTCGCGCCGGGTCGCGGCATCGGTTCATCCAGTCGGCGGTGGACAGCTGAGCCAGCAGGTCGACCGTGAGGTGTTCGTCGAAGCGCGCGATGCGCTCGCACGCCCTTTTCACCACCTCGCGACTTCTTGGATGCGGCGCGAGCGAGGGACCGAGCCGAGGCAGGTCCCCGCCGATGGCCGGTTCCAAAACCTTGCCGATGTCGAAGAACAGGGCGGCCAAGGTGGCCACGCTGCGGTCGCGGTCGCTCGTGTAGACGGCGTGGAACGCATTGCTCGCGGCCCGCACGCTTTGGTCGAAGTAGCCACCGGGGTAGCAGTGCTGGTCGAGCGCGGCGATGCGCATCAGGAATCGGCCCTGCACCCGCGCCTCGGTCATGGCGACCACGAAGAGCGCCTGCGCCACCGGCTCGAGTCGGCCGAGCAGGCCGCGCAGGCGCACGAGCTGGGTGAAGCGGTGATGCCGCACAGTGGGCAGCCATGCCATCTCGACGCCAGGAGGTGCGATACGGCTGCTGCCCAGCAAGCGGACCGAGCCGTCGTGCCGGCGCATGAGCTGCAGGCGAGCCCAGTCGCCACTGCGGATGTCCAGGGGCAAGGTGTCCCGGTTGGCCTTGAGCGGCAGGTCGCCGAACGACAGGTGCGCGACACAGCTGATGCGGCCGGCGAAGCCGAGGTCCCACTGGCCGATGCAGCCGATGAGGGTGGACACCGTGCCGGCGGGCAGGACGTCGAAGACATTGAGCGTGGCAACAGCGGGCGGCGCGAGTTGGACGGTGGTCATGCGAGGTTCCCTTCGAAGTGGACGGTGGTGGCATCGGTAGTCGCGGTCGGTCTGGCGCCGGCTTCCACGACGCGGCAGCACAGCAGCTGCCACTGCCAGGGCGCGCTGGGCAGCGCACACCTCAGGCGCAGCAGGACGGCGCGAACGGACATACCGGGCTTGAGCTCGACCAGCGAGGCGACGATGGGGTCGCCGATGGCGCTGTAGTTGGCTTCTGGCGCGTCGAGCCGGCACGCGAGGTGACCGAGCGGGGTAATTTCGGCGGCACGGACCGTGGCGGTCACGGTCACGAGCTGATGAGGACGGGGCGGTGTGGCGGACATGGGTGCTCCTGGTTGCGGCGTAGGACCGCCCTGCCCTGCCGAGAACGGCATCTGCATATCGAGGGCAAAGCGATCCCTGCGGGGGCTGCGGCGAACCGCGGCCTCCGGGTGGCTGATGGGATGAACGGGCGCTAGTGCAGCGGCACGAGAGCCGGGCGCTTCACGGGCGGCGGCTGGCCAGGCGGCACGGTCACTGCGCTGCCGCGGTGCGACGGCTCAGGTGCGCCGGTCGCACTCCCTGCCGCCACCTGAACGCCACCGCTGGCGAAGCGCGTTGCCAGGAGCCGGTCGAAGGCCGAGCCGCCCCGGCGGGTCAGGTTGGGCACGAAGCGGCTGTAGGTGCGAAACAGCATCTCGGTGCTGGTGTGGCCGAGCTGACGGGCAATCCACTCCGGCGCCTCGCCGGACGCGAGCCACAGAGTCGCTGCGGTGTGGCGCATCTGGTAGGGACGGCGCGGTTTGAGGCCGAGGTGACGCAGCAGCGGACTCCAGACGCGGTCGGTGAAGTTCTTGTTGTCCAGCGGCTTGCCTTCGCGGTTGCAGAAGACGTAGTCGCTCAGCTTGCCGGTAGCCTCGTG
>NZ_JACDCU010000303.1 GCF_013817365.1 Methylibium sp.
GATGCCTCCGCAGTGAGCGGCGGCGCCGTCGGCGGCGAGCCGGGCGGGAGCGCGCCTTGCCCGCGCTTGCAGATGCTTCGAGACGCCTGGCCGTGGTTGCGGCGCCTGTTCACTGCCGGCTTCATCGGGCTGGCCGTCACACTGCTCGTGGTGCAGTTGCGCACGCTCGACGCGGACCAGCTCGTCGCCACCCTGAGCCGGTTTCCCACGCGGGCGCTGGCAGCGGGCGCGGCGTTCAGCGCGCTCAGCTATGTCGCCTACTGCGGCTTCGATCTGCTGGGCCGCCGCTACACGCGCCACCGGCTGAAGACGCGCCACGTCCTCGCGCTCGGCTTCGTCAGCCATGCGTTCGCGCTCAACCTGGGCGCTGCCGGCGTGGGCCTGCGCTTTCGCGCCTACGGCCGCCTCGGCGTCAAGACCGGCACGGTGGCCCGGCTGTGGCTGGTGTGCTTCGTGAGCAACTGGCTCGGCTTTCTGGTGCTCGCCGGGCTGCTGCTGGCGCTGCAGCTGGGCGGTGCGCCGTTCGGCGCCGGCACGTCGCCGGAGCTCCTGCAGGCGATCGGCTGCGCCTTTCTCGGCGCCGCGTTGGCCTACTTCGCGCTTTGCGGCCTGTCGCGCGTTCGCTCGTGGACGGTGTTCGGACAGACACTGCAGCTGCCTTCCCTGCGCTTCGCCCTCGCGCAGTGCGCGCTGTCGGTGCTGCAGTGGGCGCTGATCGCCGCAGGCCTGTTCGCGCTGCTGCAGCAGGCGGTTCCTTTCGTCACCGTGCTCGGCGTGCTGCTGGTGTGCGCGACGGCGTTGGCGGTGGTCGACGTGCCGGGCGGCCTGGGCGTGACCGAAGCGGTGTTCATCACCCTGCTCGGCGGCCAGGTGGCGATGGCCGCGCTGGTGTCGGCGCTGCTCGTGTACCGCCTCGTCTACTACCTCGCGCCGCTGCTGCTGGCGGGCCTGGCCTACCTGCGGCTGGAGATGAGGCCTCCCAGCTTGGCCGGCCGTCACTGACCGGCGCACGGCTCGAAGCGTCATGCCGGGCTTTCACAAGACCCGCGGACGCTTCGCATGTCACCCGTTCGCGAGCGGTATGCCGCTTGCTCCGCTGCTCTCATGAACCTGCCACTTCCCTCCCCGACCGTTGCCCTCAGGACTCTGCGCGCTCACACGATCCCGCCGCACCCCGAGCCGCCTTCTCCGCAACACCCTCCCGAGCCACCGCCCACCGGCCCGGACCTCGTTCCGCCGAAGGTCGACGATCCGCCGGCACCCGACGAATCCGATCCGGTGCGCGACCCCGGAACGCATCCTCCGGCGGTGGTCGCTGCCGCCCTGACCGGGTGCTGAGCTTGCCGGTCAAGCCGATCAGCCGCTCGACAACCGTCGCGGCGACGCGCTGCGTCTGCCGGGGGATCAGCGCTGCGCCGGCGGCTCGTAGCGATCGATCACCACGGCTTGCATTCGGTAGCCGCTCGTGCCCATGGCCGAGTCCTGGCGGAAGGTCTTCAAGGTGCCGCTGACCCACACGGTGTCCATCGTGCGAAAGCCCTTCACCGGCTTGTCGGCAATGACGTGAATGATCTGGTTGGCGGGCGGCGGCGGGCTGTGGATGCAGGCGCCGAAATAAGGCACGAGCAGAAACTCCTTCAGCTCGCCCTTCACCTGCTCCAGCGGCACCACGTAGCCGGGCAGCTTGATTCTGGTGCCGTCCATCTCGCTGTTGGTCGGCGCGGTGTCCCAGATCTGCCGCAGCTCGCGCATCGCCTCGAGCACGCGCGGACTGCTGTCGCTGAGCATGCCCAGGTCCATGTCCTTGAAGTGCTCCAGCGGGTTCCAGCCCTTGGGCACCAGCTCCTCCCAATCGATCTCCTTGAACTCGGCGGACTGCGGCGCAGCAGGCGGCTTGGCCTCCGCCGCGGCCGCCGGCAGGCTGGCAGCCGCACAGGCGAAGAGCAACGGCAGGGCGAGCAAAAGGCGCTTCTTCATCGCTCAAACCCTCGGAGAAAGCCCGTCGATCAGCGACAGGCGGTAGGCGCGAATGCCAGGCAGCAGGCTGGCCAGCCAGCCGCCGACGAGCACGCTTGCGACCAGCAGCACCTCGTTTTGCGAAGGCGCCTGCAGGCGCAGCGCCACGCCGAATTGCGTCGCCGTCCAGCCGCCCAGCGCCAGCACGAGGACAGCGTACACGGCGCAGCCCAGCACCACGCCGCACAGGGTGACCAGCGCGCCCTCCGCCGCCAGCAGGAACATGAGCTGACGTGGCCCGGCGCCCACCGCACGCAGGATCGCGAGCTCGCGGCGCCGCTCGTTCAGGCCGGCCATGATCACGGCGACCAGCCCGGCCAGGCTCACCAGTGCCACCAGAGCCGTCATCGCCAGCAGGCCGCGTTCGCCGATGCCCACCACGTCCCACAGCTCGTCGAGCGCGACGCCGGGCAGGATGGCCATCAGCGGCTCGGCCTCGAAGCCGGCCACCTCGCGCTGCACCGAGAACACCGCGGCCCGGCTCTTCAGCCCGACCAGCAGCGCCGTCACGCTGCGAGGCGTGAGATCGTGGCGGCTGACTTGGTCGGCCGGCACCGACAGCCCGGGCAGCGGCGCGCCGGCCATCCAGTCGAGGTGGATCGCCTGCATGCCGTCCAGCCCGATGTGCACCGAGCGGTCGACCGGCGTGCCGGTGCGCTGCAGGATGCCGACCACGGTGAAGGGCTTGTCGGCGTGGTCGTTGGCGGCCATCGCGCCGTCGCCGTGGCTGAGCACGAGGCGTTCACCGAGAACGTAGCCGAGCTGCCGGGCCACGTCGGCACCCAGCACGGCGTCGAACACCGACTCGAACGGCCGGCCCTGCGCCAGCACCAGCGGCTCGCGATTGCCGTGGCGGAAGTGCTCGAAGTAATCGCGCGACGTGCCCACGACCGCAAAGCCGCGGTGCGAATCGCCCGGCGAGATGGGCACCGTCCAGGCCACCGCCTTGTGCCGCGCGATCGCCTGCACGCTGCTCCAGCCGATGCTGTTGGTCGCGCTGCCGATGCGAAACACCGAATACAGCAGCAACTGCACGGGGCCGGTGCGCGCACCGACGATGAGATCGGTGCCCGACACCGACTGCGAGAAGTTCTCGCGCACGTCGGTGCGGATGCGCTCGATGCCGAGCAGCAGCAGGGTCGACAGCGCGATCGACAACACCACGAGCGAGAGCACGAAGCGCCGGTTCCAGGCGCTGTGCGCGGCCAGGTTCAGCAGCGCCTTCATGCCGATGCCTCGGCGGCGGTGGCACGGTTGAGCGTTGGCAAGTCGACCTGCCGATCGAACTGCGGTGCGAGGCGCGCGTCGTGGCTCACGAACAGCAGGGCGCTGCCGGCGTCGGCGCAGGCCCCCAGCAACAGGCGCATGAAGGACTCGCGCAAGGCTTCGTCGAGCGCTGAGGTCGGCTCGTCGGCGATCACCAGTTCGGGCCGGCCGACGAGGGCACGTGCCGCCGCCACGCGCTGCTGCTGGCCGACCGAGAGTTCCGACGCGCTGCGTCGGCACAGCGCAGCGTCGAGCCCGAGGCGTTCGAGCAGGCGACTTGCCGTCTGCGCGGCGGCGACGCCGCTCTCGGTCGAGCGCGTCGCGCGCCGGGTCGAGAAACGGCAAGGCAGCAGCACGTGTCGAGCACCGAGAGATACGGCAGCAGGTTGAACTGCTGGAAGACGTAGCCGACGTGATCGGCGCGCAGGCGGTCGCGCCGCACCGGCGAGAGCGCTCGCCAGTCGCTGCCGAGCAGGCGAACAGTGCCCTCGTCTGCCGTCAAGACGCCGGCCGCCAGCGACAGCAGCGTGCTCTTGCCGCAACCGCTGGGTCCGCGCACGAACACCGTCTCGCCGGGCAGCAGCTCGAAGCGCTCGATCGCCACACAGTCGCGCTGGGCCCGCGGCCAGCGAAACCGCAAGCCCTCGATGCTCAGCAGCGGCTGCCTCGTTTCAGGGGTGCTCACCGCGCGAGTTTCAGCAACTTCTGCGGGCGCTCGAGCGTCTGCTTCGATTGCCCCTGCGGGCCGGCCACCTGCACCTCGATGCGCTTGATGCGCTTGAAGGCGTCGAACAGGCCGAGCTCGATCGAAGCGAGCTTGTCGGGCTGCGCGCAGGTGAACACGAAGGTGGCGTCGAGGTCGGCGTGCTCGTCTTCCTTGCCGCCCGCGGGCGCGGTGGATTGCAGAGCCTCGGATTCGACGGTCGTCTTCGCAAGCTTGCACTGTGCCGCCGCGGCCGGCCGAACCAGCGACGCCCCGTCGTTCATGCGCTTCATCGCGTCATCGGCGGCCTTGCGCTGCGCGGGGGTGCGCGGCCGGTGCTCGAAGCCGAGCAGGCTGTCCAGGGGCGCTTCGAGGGCGACCGTGAGCGTCTGGGCTTCCACAGCGACGTCGAGGTTCACCAGGCCGTGCACATGGGCGTGCCCCTGCGCAAGGAGCGCGGTGGGCACGAGCAGCGCGCCCGACAGCGCGATTGCGCGCACGGAGATGAGGTTCCGATTGGTTGGCATAGGAGAACCTTTCGAGTAATGGTTTCGAGGGGTGATTTCGAGGGGTGGAAAAGACGAACTTTTGCGTACTGCTGCTTCGCCAGCGCCCGCAACGCCCGAAACGCCCGGGCAACGCCGAGTGAGGTGCGCCGGACTCATCCCGGCACTTCGAGCATCCCGGCCGGCGCGGAGTTCAGACACAGCACGAGGCGCGTCACGCCCGTGCCTGCGATGCGGGGCGAACGGTGGACGATGCCGCTCTCGTGAGTGTGTTCGATGAAGCCGCAGCCTTTGAACAAGCCGACGGCATGAGGGGACATGAAGAACGGTGCGTCCACGTCCTCGTCGGGCCTTGCCAGCGCGAGCGCGCCGCGCGCGGGCTCCAGCCACTGCGTTGCCGGGCCGCGGTAGGTGCTCAGCAGGCGCAGCGGCACGCAGTCGCGGTGCCAGCGGCGGCAGGCGTCGTCGCCGACGGCTTGAAGGCGCAGCCGAACCGACGCGCTGCCCGCGATGCGAGCGAAGCGGGCCACCAGAGCGCAGATGTCCTCGATCAGCGCGTCGCGCTGTCCGCCGCGCGGCGTACCCGACGCGTCGCAGGCGGCGCGCAGGGCCGCGCCGGCGCTGGCCGGAGTGACAT
>NZ_JACDCU010000028.1 GCF_013817365.1 Methylibium sp.
GCACTTCCTTGGCGAAGGCCGGGAACAGGCTCAGGAACACCGCGCCGAAGAACCACATCCACGAGATGCCGAGCATCGAGCGGAACACCACCAGGTTGCCGTGCGCCAGCAACAAGTTGCGCCAGGTCTCGCTGACGGGGTTCCAGTTGATGACGAGCTGCGGCGCGGTGGCGGGCGAATGCGGCACGTACTGCGCGGTGAGGCGGCCCAGCACCGCCAGCGCGAGGCAGGCGAAGGCGACCCAGTGCCGGCCGACCTCGGGCACCGCGATGAGCAGGCCGCCCGCCACGTTGCCGAGCAGGATCGCGACGAAGGTGCCCATCTCCACCATGCCGTTGCCACCCGTCAACTCGCGCTCGCCCAGGTGCTGCGGCAGATAGGCGTACTTGACCGGCCCGAACAGGGTCGCCTGCACCCCCATCGAGAAGATGCACACGAGGAGCAGCGGCACGCTCTGCCACAGCAGGCCCAGCGCTGCGACCGTCATGATGCCGATCTCCAGGCTCGTGGTGAAGCGCATCAGGCGCGACTTCTCGAACTTGTCGGCCAACTGCCCGCAGGTGGCCGAGAACAGCAGGAAGGGCAGGATGAAGAGTGCGCCGATCACCACGCCGGCCTGTGCCGGCGGCAGCCAGGCGAGCTGCAGCTGGTAGGTCACCAGCACCGTCAGGGCGAACTTGAACAGGTTGTCGTTGCCGGCGCCGAGGAACTGGGTCCAGAAGAAGGGTGCGAAGCGGCGCTGGGTGAGCAGCGCGAACTGGTTCGCACGCTCGTGGATCGCGGGCTCGGCGCGGGGAGGGGCAAGGCTCACAAGGGGGCTCCGGTTGCGCGCGAGTGTCGCGCAAGCGCCCGCATCTTCTGCTCGACGCAGCGCTCAGACCGCCTTGTGTTGCAGCAGGTGGCTGGCGCCCTCGTACTGCCCCAGCGTCTTCGTCAGATAGGGCAGGCTGTCCTTCAACGCGGCGTGCAGCGTCCACGGCGTGTTGATCACGAACACCCCGCTGCCCGCCAGCCCGAAGCCCAGCCGGTCGAGCGGCTGCACCGTGAGCCGGGCATGCAGCCAACTGCGCGTCTTCACCTCCTGAGCGAGCGACTGCAGCCGCTTGGGCAGTTGCGCCGATTCGAGCCGGTTGATCTGCGGATACCAGACCACCACCACGCATTCGGCGAAGCGCTCCAGCGCCTCGCGCACGGCGGCCACCACCCGGCCGTAGTCGGCCTTGAGCTCGTAGGACGGGTCCATCAGCACCACCGCGCGGCGCGAAGGCGGCGGCAATTGCGCCTTCAGGCCTTCGAAGCCGTCCTCGTGGTGCACCTCGGTGTGAGGCCCGGCGGACTGGTGCGAGGCGAGGATGCGCACGTCAGCGGGGTGCAGCTCGAACAGGCGCAGTCGGTCCTGCGGGCGCAGCAGCGCGCGCGCGATCTCGGGCGAGCCCGGGTAGCGGCCCAGCCCGCCTTCGGGGTTGAAGGCACGCACCAGCGCCACGTAATCGGCCACCGCTTCGGGCAGGTCGTCGCGCTCCATGAGCCGCGCGATGCCGTGCTCGAACTCTCCCTTCTTCTTCGCCTCGGGGCTGGCGAGCGAATAGCCGCCGGCGCCGGCATGGGTGTCGATCAGCCAGTAGGGCTTGTCCTTTTGCCCCATGTGGCGCAGCACCTGTGCGAGCACGGCGTGCTTGAGGACGTCGGCGTGGTTGCCCGCGTGAAAGGCGTGTCGGTAGGCGAGCATGGCGCGATTGTCGCGTGCGCCCGGAGCGGTGGGCGCCGCAGGAGCGACAGTCGGCGCGAGGGCTGACCGCGGCGCTCGCCGGAGGCCGATGGCACGGGCTCGCATCGAAGGCATCGAGCCGTCCCCGCGAGGCTTGTGGCCCGCGCGATCCGAAGACGAAGGCGCGGGCTCAGCGCGCCGGCGCGAAGCGTTCGGCCAGCCCTTCGCAGGGATCGGGGCGCTGCAGCGCGAGCGTGACCCAAACTTCGTCGAAGCCGGCGGCGACGCCGTCCTCGGGCGTTCCCGCCGTCAGGCCCAGCGCATGCACCCGCAAGCCGGGCGCCTGCGCGCGCAGGTGCTCAGGCACGCCCCGGGTCTTGTCGACGTGGTTGGCGCCGGCCACCAGCATCACCACACCGCCCGGCTTCGCCTGCGCCGCCACTGCGCCGGCCATCGCGCGGTCGCGGGCGATCTGCACTCGCGTCATGCCCGGCAGCTGCGACGCCGGCAGGAGGCCGCAATGACCGTCGCGCACGTCGGCGAGCAGGCGAGCGCGCAGGGCGTCGCTCACCTCGGTGTCGAGCCGCTCATCGCGCATGACCTCGCGCAGCGTGCCGCGAGCCAGGTTGGCGCCGAGCACCGGCACCCCGGCGCGCACGGCGGCCGCCACGATCGGCCCGTAGGCGACCCACGGCCAGCCGCGCTCGTCCCAGGCGAGCGCTGCACGCATTTGTGCTTCGTCCGCACCGTGGTGCAGGGGCGCGGTGCTGCGGCCCCGCTCTGCCATCTCGAGCACGACGGCAACTAGGCGGCCCTGCGTTGCAAGGCGCTCCACCACTTGCGCGGCGAGGCGCTGGTGCTCGGCCGCATCGTGCTGCTCGCCGATCAGCAGCACCTCGGCGGCGGGCCAGCCGGCGGGCAAGGCGCCAAACCCTGCCGCGCCGGCGGGCACCCGCACGCTCGGCTCGGCCGCGCCCCCGGGCGCTGGTGGGGCGACGCAGGCTGCCGCGGCGAGCGCCAGCGACAAGGGGACGGCGAAGGCGCGCAGCGGCGCTTTCATCGGTGCTTCGCCCTGACCGAGCGGAACAGCTCGGGGATGCCCACCTCGCGCGGCCCGGGAGCCAGCTCGAAGGCTTCGCCCGCGGCAATCGTGCCGGGCACGCGCACGGCCAGATAGAAGCCGCAGTAGCCCGACTGCACCATCAGTTTGCTCGCTTGCCCGAGGCCCATCACCGCATTGAACTTGAAGCAGGGCTGGCGCGGCCCCGCCACAGCCAGTTCGCAATGCGCGAACTTCAGCACGTCGCCGATCCAGACCTGGTTCTCGAGCAGGCCTTCGAGTGTCAGGTTCTCGCCGAAGAAGCCGGCGGGCAGTTCGGCGTCCCAGGCTGCCAGCCCGGCTTGTGCACGCACGGTCTGCCAGACGCGGTAGTGCTCGCTGGGGTAGGCGTAGACCGCCTTGTCCAGGCCGCCGTGCAGGCTGGGGTCGGCCTGTTCATCGCCGGCCAGGCCGAGCGGGCGGACCTCGACGTCTCCGGCAACGCCGCGCTTGTTGATGCCGCTGAGCACTTCGCGGCAGCCGATGCGCAACGGCTGAGCCATGGCGACGTTCACGCTGAGCAAGCGCGGCAACGCCGTCATGGCGCAGCGGCTCGTAGGGCTTGCGGGGCGCTCGACGCTTTCGTGGCAGCAGTGTTCATGGCGGCGGGCTTCACGGGCGCTGCAGCGCGGCGGCCTGCTCAGCCCACCGGCCGGTAGCCGCGGCCGAAACTGCGCACCGCGCTTTGTCCGCTCGGGCCGGCCAGCCAGTTCACCAGCAGCTTGCCGCCGGGCGGATTGACGCGAAAGGATCGCATGATGTGATAGGTCGCCGCCAGCCGCGCATCGCCGGCGACCATGATCGCCAGACCGGACTTCGCCCCGCGCGCCTGCCACACGCCGCGCTCGATCAGCGCGTAGCTCTGCGTCTGCTGCGCGAGGTCGAGCACCGCGGTGGGGCCTGCGGCGGCGGTGCGGAGCCAGGGACCGAGCGGCTGCGGGCCGAGCGTTTTCCACAGCGCCTGTTCCAATTCGCGCGTGCCGCTCGGCTCGCCGTGAGCAACGAATCCCGCCGCGCCGCTGGCCCCGGCCTGGGCGATACGCTGCAGCGCTGTCAATGCGTCGCGACCCCCCGCGATCCCGGCCGGATCCCCGCCGGCCACCTGCTTGCGGCCGGCCCGTCGCGGCGCCGGCCCGACCAGCACCATTTCGCTGCGGGCCACCGGCCGGCGGTCGTGCAAGAGGTTACGGCGTTCCAAAGCCAGTTCGTGTTCGGGCGACTGGGTCAGCGCGGCTTCGACTTCGCCGCGTTCCAGCAAGGACAGCAGCGCACCGCCCGGCCCGGCGCGCCATTCGATTGCCAAGCCGGTGTCGCGGCCGATCGCCTGCTGCAGGTGCTGGGCCAGGCCGGAACTCAGCAGGGCGGCCTCGACCCCGACGTGCAAACGCTTGGAAGCGGGGCGCTGCGCCCAGGTGGGCAGCGCCCAGGCTGCCAGCACACCGGCCAAGTGCCGACGCCGCAAGAAGCCGAAATGGACGGCAGTCATGGCCGCATATTAAGAGCGTAAGAGCGCTCCGAGTTCGCGCCATGCCGGTATGCCGCCCAGCGCCAAAGCGCGGAACATGTCGTCATGCCTAAAGCGCATGGAAGGTCGCTGTCATGTGTCGGTCACATCTCTACACTTTTATGAACGACCGTGCCTAATGAACTGGGTCGGTCTTGATGGATGTCGCCAGAGTCCGAGTCGGCGGGAACTGGCGAGATCCCTCAACCTCTCACTGGAACTGCGATGAACCATCCCGCAATGCAAGGTCTGCGCATCGATGCGCCGGCTTATGTCAAGAACGCCAGGCTGATCGCCTGGGTCTCCGAGATGGCTGCGTTGACGGAGCCGCAGGCAATTCACTGGTGCGACGGCTCGAAGGCCGAGTACGACCGGCTGTGCGCGCAACTGGTCGCGGCGGGCACCTTCCGCAAGCTCGACGAGACCAAACGGCCGAACAGTTACCTCGCCTGCAGCGATCCGGGCGACGTGGCCCGCGTCGAGGACCGCACTTTCATCTGCTCCGACAAGCAGGACGATGCCGGCCCGACCAACAACTGGATGGCGCCGGCCGAGATGCGCGCCTTGCTGCAGACCGGCCGGGCCGATGGCACGCCGCCGCTTTTCAAGGGTTGCATGCGCGGCCGGACGATGTATGTGGTGCCCTTCTCGATGGGCCCGCTCGGCTCGCCGATCGCGCACATCGGCGTCGAACTCAGCGACTCGCCTTACGTGGCCGTCAACATGAAACTGATGACGCGCATGGGCCGACAGGTGCTCGATGTGCTGGGCGAAGACGGCGAGTTCGTGCCCTGCATGCACACCGTGGGCGCTCCGCTCGAGCCGGGGCAGCGGGACGTCCCCTGGCCGTGCAACCCGACCAAGTACATCGTCCACTACCCTGAAACACGCGAAATATGGAGCTACGGCTCCGGGTACGGCGGCAATGCGCTACTCGGCAAAAAATGCTTCGCGCTGCGCATCGCGTCGACCATGGGCCGCCGGGATGTCGAGGCCGATGGCCTCGGCTGGCTGGCCGAGCACATGCTGGTGCTGGGCGTCGAAAACCCGCAGGGCGAGAAATTCCACGTCGCCGCTGCCTTCCCCAGCGCCTGCGGCAAGACGAATTTCGCCATGCTCGTACCGCCGTCCGGCTTCGAGGGCTGGAAGGTCACCACCATCGGCGACGACATCGCCTGGATCAAACCCGGCGCCGACGGCCGGCTCTACGCCATCAACCCCGAAGCCGGCTATTTCGGCGTGGCGCCGGGCACCAACGAGCAGACCAATCCGAACTGCATGGCTTCGCTGAAACGCGACGCGATCTTCACCAACGTGGCCCTCACCGACGACGGCGATGTGTGGTGGGAAGGCATGAGCGAGCAGCCGCCCGCCCACCTGATCGACTGGCAGGGCAAGGATTGGACGCCCGCCATCGCCCGCGAACAGGCCACGCTCGGCAAGCCCAAGCCGGCCGCACATCCCAACGCGCGCTTCACCGTGGCGGCCACCAACAACCCGGTGCTCGACACCAACTGGGACAACCCTGTCGGCGTGCCGATCGACGCCTTCATCTTCGGCGGCCGCCGTTCGACCACGGTGCCGCTGGTGACCGAGGCGCGCAACTGGATCGAAGGGGTCTACATGGCCGCGACCATGGGCTCGGAGACCACCGCCGCGGCGGCCGGCGCGCAAGGCGTCGTGCGACGCGATCCGTTCGCGATGCTGCCCTTCATGGGCTACAACATGAGCGACTACTTCGGCCACTGGCTGGCGCTAGGGCGCAAGCTGCAAACGCTGTGCGAGCGCTCAGGAGCGAAGTTGCCGCAAATCTACTGTGTCAACTGGTTCCGCAAGGGGGCGGATGGCAAGTTCGTCTGGCCGGGCTACGGCGAAAACATGCGCGTGCTGCAGTGGATGCTGGAGCGTGTGCGCGGCCGGGCGCAGGGCCGCGAGAATGCCTTCGGCATCAGCCCGCGTTATGAAGACTTGGCCTGGCGCGACCTTGCTTTCACGCCGGAGCAGTTCGCCAGCGTGATCGGCATCGACCGCGCGGCCTGGCAGCAGGAACTGAAGCTGCACGAGGAGCTGTTCAGCCAGCTCGCCCATCATCTGCCGGGAGAGTTGACCGACACCAAGCTGCGCATCGAGCAGCGGCTGGCTGCCTGAGCGTTCGATCGCCGTCCGCTGGCGGCATCTCTGCTGATCCGGGCCGCCTGCGGCGGCCCTTATTCATGGGCGACTCAAGCGTTCACCCAGCGTGGTCACGGGCGCACGGAACGGCCGCGGTAAAGCGCGTCCACATTGCCGCGAGCATCGGGTTCGTCCAGCGACACCGCGCTGAACTGGTCAGACCAGGCGTTCGGTTTGCGAGCGCTCACCATCAGCTCGAAGAAGTGCCACAGTGCAAAGGCCGCTTGAGCAAGCGGCTCTGCACCGCGCGGCGCCTGGGTGCGGAAGGTGGGCAGTTGGATGGACAGCGTGGTCATGAGAAGCCTTCAAAAGAGAAGCCCGATTCTAGGGTAAACCCTCATTCCTCGCCGGATCGCCGGTCGGCCGTTTGTCCGGCACGCGGCCATAGGACAATCGTCCGATGCCTGATTCCACGACTGCAACACCCCTGAGCGACGCCGAAATCGGCGAACTCGACGATCTGCTGGCCGCCATTCCCGAGCCGCTCCAGGCGCTCGACGTGGTGATGCTCGACGGCTACCTGTGCGGCGTGCTGGCGCAGCCGGTGCTGATCGACGCCGCCGAGTGGCTGCCACCGGCGTTCGACTGGAACTGGGGCGATCCGGAACAGCCCGGCGCCGGCCAGGCGCTCACGCTGGAGACGCCCGGTTGGCATGCCGCCAAGCACGAGCGGTTGCTCGCATTGGTGATGCGCCATCACGCCGTGCTGGAGCGCCAGCTGCGCGAAGACGCCTGGTTCGATCCACTGGTGATGCAGCCCGAGAGCGACGAAGGCCTGCCGCTCGAAGGGGCCGCTGCCGTTGCGCCGGCCCTGGCGCCATGGGCGGTCGGCTTCGAGCACGCGCTCGATCAGTTCGTCGCCCTCGAGTCCTTGACCGCCAGCGAACTGCCCGACCTGCTGGCCTGCGTGCGCCGCCATCTGCCCGAGCAGGAAGGCGATGAGCAGGCTTTCACCCAGGCGCTCGACGCCGAACACCCGCTGCGCACCCTGGACGAGGCCATCGAGGATCTTGTTGGCAACGTGGTCGCGATCTGCGATCTGGCTCGCGGCGAACGGCTCAAGGTCGAGACCGTGCGCCGTGCAGGCCCCAAGGTCGGTCGCAACGATCCCTGCCCTTGCGGCAGCGGAAAGAAGTTCAAGCAATGCCACGGCCGCGAGGCGTGAGCCGCGCGCGCTGCGCGGTTTGAACCGGGCCTGCTGAGATGCGCTTGCAACTGCTGTCCGACCTGCACCTCGAAACCGAAGCCTTCACGCCGCAGCCGGCGCCCGAGGCCGAGTTGCTGGTACTCGCCGGCGACATCGACAGCACCTGGGCCGGCCTGGAGCGCTTCGCTTCTTGGCCGCGGCCGGTGCTCTTCATCGCCGGCAACCATGAATTCGATCGGCGCGAGCTGAACACCGCGTGGCCGGCCTTGCGCGCGCGCTGCACGGCGCTGCGCATCGACTTGCTCGAATGCGAGGAGCGCGTGTTTCGGGGAGATGACGGGCGGCGCATCCGCTTCGTCGGCACCACGCGCTGGTGCGACTTCGACCTGTTCGGCGAAGCCCGGCGGGAACGCTGCCAACGCGCTGCGCGCTATTTCGTCGAGGTGATGCGGTCCACGCGAGGCGGTACCGTGCTGGACCCGGCCGCCGTGCGCGAAGAGGCGCTGGCCTGCCGCGACTGGCTGACGCGAACGCTTTCGACTCCGGCGACTGACGATAAGTCGCTCGACGCCACAGTAGTTATCACTCACTATGCCCCCAGTCTGCGAAGCGTCGATCCGCGTTACGGCGAACAGCCTGGCACCGCGAGCTTTTGCAACGCGGATGACGACCTTCTGCCACTCGCAGACCTGTGGCTGCACGGCCACTTGCATTGCCGCCACGATTACCGCGTTGCGCACCCCGCGGGCTCGCCGCGCGCTTCGACCCGCGTTGTCAGCAACGCGCGCGGCCACGGCCAGAAGGGCGAATCGCACGGGCACGACGGTCTGAAGATCGTGACCGTGTGATGGCGCGTGGCGGTAGGGGTGCGCGCCGGCCCTTCAACGAGAGCGCACTGGGGAAGTAGCGGCGCCCATCAGGATCGGGCGTGAACGTTCGCTGGATCGGGAGCGCTCGAAGCTATGGGGCTCCGGAACCCGTCGCTCTCGGACTCGACCGGCAGGCCAGCCGCTGCACCGCGCCAGTTCAATTGCGCAGCGCCTGCTCGGCGCCCGCCACCAGCGCCGCCCCCACTTCATCGAGCCGCGCTGCTCGGCTCGGCGCCGCCGGCTCGCCGCCCAGCTTCCACTGGTGCCAGTGCAGCATCACGTCGATGCCGACTTCCGGCCGCAATTGGAGCAACTCGCCGCGCTGCAATCGTTCGCGCGCCTGCAGCTCCGGCATGACCCCGATGCCCCAGCCCAGTTCCGCCGCGCGTACGTAGGCCTCGGACGAGGGGACGAAGCGCTCTGCCAGCTTCGGCGCACGCACGCCGAAGGCGCGGGCCACCCACTGCGCCTGCATGTCGTCCTTGCGGTTGAAGACCAGGAAAGGCGTGCGCGCAAAGTTCCCGCGGTGCAGGCCGCCAGCCGCGTCATCGCCCAGTTCACGCTGCACGAAACCGGGGCTCGCCACCGCGATGTAGCGCATCGCCCCCAGCGGCGTGACGCGGCAGCCGCGCAGCGCCCGCGCGACGGTGGAAACGCAGCCCAGCACCTGACCTTGGCGCAGCCACTCGTGGGTGAAGTCCTGGTCGTCGACGATGAGCTCCAGCCCGAAGCCCTCCTGCAGCCCTTGCTGCACCAGCGGGTCCAGGGCCGGCAGCACCCAGGTCGCCAGGCTGTCGGCATTGACGGCGATCGGCAGCCGCGCCTGCGATTGCATCTGCTCGCCCAGTTCACGCGCCACATCGGCGCGCATGGCCTGCATTTGGCGGGCGAAGCGCAGCAGCACCTTGCCCGGTTCCGTGAGCCGCAGCGGCCGGGAGCGCACGACCAACAGCTGCCCCGCCTGCGTCTCGAGCGCGCGCAGTCGCTGCGAGACCGCCGATTGGGTGATCGACAAGCGCTGTGCAGCGCGCTCGAAGCTGCCGTCGTCGGCCAGTGCGGCCAGGCAGTCGAGGGCGGCAGGATCGAGGTCTCGCATAGCGTGTTCTCAACGATCTTTTTATATCAGTATCTCTAATGAATGAAGAATAACGTGAATGCCGCTTCACTTTGCCGGAGCGGCTGCGCAAAATCGAGGCACTGCGAACGGCCTGAACGCCTCGAAGGGATTTTTCATGAAAGTCATCGTCCTAGGTGCTGGGATCGTCGGCGTGAGCACCGCGTGGTATCTGCTCGAGCAGGGCCACGAGGTCACCGTCGTCGACCGCCAGAGCGACGCGGCAATGGAAACCAGCTTCGCCAACGGCGCGCAGATTTCGGTGAGCTTTTGCGAGCCCTGGGCCAATGCACAGGCGCCGCTCAAGCTTTTGAAGTGGCTCACCCGGGCCGATTCGCCCTTGCTGTTTCGTCCCCGGCTCGACCCCTGGCAGTGGCGCTGGAGCCTTGCCTTCCTAAGCCAGTGCAGCGACGCCGCCTTCGAGCGCAATGTGCAGCAGCTCGTTGCCCTTGGCCGCTACAGCCAGGAGTCGCTCAAGTCGCTGGTTGCGGCGACCGGCATCGACTATCACCGCATCGAGCGCGGCATCCTGCATTTCTTCTCCAGCGAGAAGGACTTCGAGGCGGGTGCCGCGGGCGCCGAGCTGATGCGCCGTCACGGCGTGGACCGGCGCGTGCTGTCGCCCCGGCAAGTGCTCGAGGTGGAGCCGGCGCTGGCCGCCTACGGCCCGCAGCTGGCCGGCGGCACCTACACGCCCAGCGACGAGTCGGGCGATGCACGCGTGTTCACCCAGCAGCTCGCGCAGCGCTGCATCGACCGCGGAGCGCGCTTCCTGTTCGGCCATGCGGTGCAGGCGCTCGAGCGCACCGGCGGTGAGATCAGCGCCGTGCATGTCGTCGACACGGCAACGCAGCAGCGCCGCGAACTGCACGCGGATGCTTTCGTCGCCGCGCTGGGCAGCTTCACGGCGCCGCTGCTGCGGCCGCTGGGCGTAAACCTGAACATCTATCCGGCCAAGGGTTATTCCGCCACGCTCAAGCTCAAGGCGCCCGAGCGCGCAAGCGTCGTGAGCATGATCGACGACAGCCGCAAGATCGCGATTTCGCGGCTGGGTGACCAGGTGCGCATCGCTGGCACCGCCGAGCTCGCCGGCTACGACACGAGCCTCGACGGCCCGACCGCACGCACCCGCTGCGCGGCGCTGGTGAGCCGCTACGAGGAGCTGTTTCCCGGCGTGGCGCATCGGGACGAGCCGAGTTTCTGGGCCGGCCTGCGGCCGAGCACGCCGACCAACATTCCCTACATCGGCCGCAGCCGCATCGCCAACCTCTGGCTCAACGCCGGCCACGGCACCTTGGGCTGGACGCATGGCGCCGGCTCCGGGCGCGCGCTGGCCGAGCTGATCAGCGGCAAGCGTCCGGCGGTGGACTTTCGCTTTCACGGCCAGCCGGCGCAGCGGCCCATGGGAGAACTCGCCGCGAGCGTGTGAGGACGCGGCGTGCTGGGTGCAACGGAGCAGGGCGCAGGTCTGCTGCGTCGCTATGTGCGGTGAGCACAAACGGTGCGTGAGCCCGGTCCTGCGTTCTGGGGATGGGTTCGCAACGAGGCGACTTCTACAGTCTTCGAATTCGCCGCCGCGCTGCTCTTCGGAACTCGGCGTGTCGGCCTTCGCAGGCGGCTCCGCCCCGCGAAGTCACCGGTCCCAACGACGTCCTTTTTGAAGGACTTCCCCAGCCCACCCTTCAAAAGGTGGGCTGTTTTTTTTGGCTCAACCGAAACCGGCGGCGAGCGCGGCCCGCAGATGCTCGACCAACGCACGCGCTGCTCGCGGCACCTGCGGGCTCCAAGGCCGCAACGCATAGACCGCATCGCCGAAGAAGCCGATCGGGCGCCACAGCGGCAGCAACTCGCGCAGGCGCCCGGCCTTGAGCGCGGCCGCGGCGCTGAAGTCGGGCAACAGGCCGATGCCCAGGCCGGCCAGCACCGCGTCGCGCAGCACTTCGGAGTTGTTGACGCGCAGCGCGCCGCTCACCGTCACACGGACCCGCTCCGGCTCGGCCGCGGCGCGGGCGCCACGCACCGGCAGCCGCTCGAAGGGCCAGACCGCTGGGCCGGGGCGCAGGTAGGCCACGCAGTCGTGCGCGGCCAGATCGCCCGGATGCTCGGGCAGTCCGCGGCGCCGCAGGTAGGCCGGCGTCGCAACGAGCAAGGTCCTTGAGGCGCACAGCTTCCAGGCGACGTGGCTGTCGGGTGGCGTGCTGGTGTGGCGCACGCCGAGATCGAAGCCTTCGTGCGCCAGATTGACCAGCCGGTCCTCGAGGGCGAGGTCCACGCGGATGCCCGGCCAGGCGCGCAGGAAGGCGTCGAGCTGGGGCGCCACCTGCTGGCGCCCCAGGGCGACCGGGGCGCTCACCCGCAGCAGGCCGCGCGGCTGCAGGGCGAGGTCGCGCACGGCGGCCAGGCCCTGCTCGATCTGCGTGAAGCCGGCCGAGGTCTCGTCGACCAGTTGCCGGCCGGCTTCGGTGAGCCGCACGCTGCGCGTGGTGCGCTGCAGGAGCGGCACGCCTACGTTGCGCTCCAGCTCGGCGATGCGCTGGCTCACCGCTGCCTTCGACAGGCCCAGTCGCTGTGCGGCCTGCGTGAAGCTGCCGAACTGGGCGACCAGGCCCAGCGCATGTACGTGGGCCCACAGGGGCGTCGGTGTCGTGGTCATCGCTCATTGTTCACCAGCATGAACAATGAAGTCAGCTCCTTCGCCTGTTCAGCGTGGCGTGCAGCGCCTAGTCTTGTGCGCTGTACTTGCAAGGAGATCACCATGGGCGCTCCCGAAGCTTTTACCGCCACGGCCGAGATCGGCCACTACATCAACGGCCGCAAGGTCGCGAGCACCAGCGGGCGCCGCCAGCCGGTGTTCAACCCGGCCACCGGCGCGGTCGCGCGCCAGGTGGCGCTGGCCTCCAAGCCCGAAGTGGACGCTGCGGTGGCCGCCGCGCAAGCGGCATTTGCGTCCTGGGCGGACACGCCGCCGCTCAAGCGAGCGCGCGTGCTCAACAAATTTCTGCAACTCCTGATCGAGGAGCGCGACACGCTGGCCGCGATGCTCACCGCCGAGCACGGCAAGGTCTTCACCGACGCGCAGGGCGAGGTCACGCGCGGCATCGAGATCGTCGAGTTCGCCTGCGGCGCGCCGCAGCTGCTCAAGTCGGCTTTCACCGACCAGATCGGCACCGGCATCGACAACTGGGTGCTGCGCCAGCCGCTGGGCGTGGTGGCCGGCATCACGCCCTTCAACTTTCCCGTGATGGTGCCCATGTGGATGTACCCGCTGGCCATCGCCTGCGGAAACTGCTTCGTGCTCAAGCCCAGCGAACGCGACCCGAGCGCCAGCCTCTTCATGGCCGAGCTGTTCAAGCGCGCCGGCCTGCCCGACGGCGTGATCAACGTCGTGCAGGGCGACAAGCTGGCGGTCGATGCGCTGCTGGAACACCCCGACGTCAAGGCGATCAGCTTCGTCGGCTCGACGCCGATCGCGCACTACATCTACGAGACCGGCGCGCGCCATGGCAAGCGCGTGCAGGCACTCGGCGGCGCCAAGAACCACATGGTCGTGATGCCCGATGCCGACCTCGAACAAAGCGTCGATGCGCTGATCGGCGCGGCCTACGGCTCGGCCGGCGAGCGCTGCATGGCGATCAGCGTGGCGGTGCTGGTGGGCGACGTGGCCGACAAGCTCGTGCCCATGCTGGCCGAGCGGGCTCGTGCGCTGAAGATCAGCAACGGCATGGAGCTCGACGCGGAAATGGGTCCGGTCATCACCGGCGCGGCGCAGGAGCGCATCGAGGGCCTGATCGCGAAGGGCGAGCAGGAGGGTGCCGAGCTGGTCGTCGATGGCCGTGGCCACCGCGTCCCCGGCCACGACAAAGGCTTCTTCATCGGTGGCACGCTGTTCGACCGCGTGACGCCTGAGATGACGATCTACCGCGAGGAAATTTTCGGCCCGGTGCTGTGCTGCGTGCGCGTGCCCGACTTCGCGGCCGCGGTGGCGCTGGTCAATGCCAACGAGTTCGGCAACGGCGTGGCCTGCTTCACCCGCGACGGCCACGTGGCACGCGAGTTCGCACGGCGCATCGAGGTCGGCATGGTCGGCATCAACGTGCCGATCCCGGTGCCGATGGCCTGGCACGGCTTCGGCGGCTGGAAGAAAAGCCTGTTCGGCGACACCCACGCCTACGGCGAAGAGGGCGTGCGCTTCTACACCCGGCAGAAGTCGATCATGCAGCGCTGGCCCGAGAGCACCGGCAAGGGCGCCGAGTTCGCGATGCCGACGGCGAAGTAAGAGCCGACGCGCTAAAAAAGCGAGGCCCCGAAGGCCTCGCTTTCTCGTTGTCTGCCGGGGCGCCGGCAACCGCTTGCGCTCCGAAGAGGCTGCACGGCCACGTTCCGGCTCGCGGGTGCCTTGCTTCGCAACGGCTGCCGAGTTCAGTTGCGCAGGCGGGGCCTCAGCTCTTGGCGCGCGCCGAGCGGCGGCGGGCCATGAAGCCGACGCCGGCCAGCCCGCCCAGCATCAGGGCATAGGTCGAAGGCTCGGGGATCGCCGCCACGGTCAACCCCTGCAGCTGCGAAGCGCCCGAACTCAGGCCGCCGACGCCGTACAGGCCCAGCGACGTGGCCGCACCGCTCGCAAGATCGATCTCGTACAGGCCGGTCTTGGCGTCGCCCACGCCGTCGATCACCAGCGCCGCGAAGGCCTTGTTGCCCGTGCCGGCGATGTCGAAGCCGACCACCGCGGTGACGTCCAGGCCCAGGCTGCCGAGCAGGGTGCTCGTGCCGGCGTTGGCGTTCAGGCTGTAGAGCGAATCCGAGGTGGCGTCGATGCCGAACAGCATGGTGCCGGTGGCCGGATTGCGGTCGTTGTTGGCATACGCCACGCCGTCCAGGCGGTTGGTGGCGCCGTTGAGCGCGCCGTCGACGATGACGTCGCCGGCCGGCGTGGCGCCGCCGGAGGTGGCGACCTGCACGCGCAGGTTCTGGCCGGCGTCGGACATGATGCGCAGCGAATTGGGGCCCGCGGCAGCGTTGTCAGGTACCGGGTTGAAATCGAAGCCGAAGGAGTTGCCCGCAAGCGGCGAGGACAGCGCCGCCACGAAGCTCGCCGCGCCGGTGCCCGCATTGAGCGTGTACAGGTTGCTCGCGTTCGACACGGCGAAGAGTTCGCCGGTCTTCGGCCGCAGGTCGATGCCGAGCAGGCGCTCGTCGCCGATCAGGCCGGTGATGGCGATCTCGGGGCCGCCGAACATCGGGTTGCCGCTGTCGAAGGTGACCAGCCTATTGGTCACGGTCAGGCCGATCAGTGTTTCGGCCTGGGCCGGAACCGCCGCAACGAGTGCGGTGGCCATGGCAGCGGCGACGCCGCTGCGCTTGAAGAATTTCTGCATGGGAACTCCTGTGCTGAAGAAGGGTGGTTGACGTCTGGCCGTGCGCAGCGGGAACTCCCACCAGCACACTCCGAGACAACGGGCAAAAGATGTGCACAGATGCTCACGAATGCCACTTTCGTGCTTGACCCCCCCTGAACGCGGGATAACAACCGACCTGATTACCGTGCAGGCATGAAAACGTGCTGCTCGTCACCGGCGCCAGCGCCGGAACGCGACATCGTTGCGTCCACCGTATGCCTGCCCGCACGCCGCGACGAGGCCGTTGCCGTCTTGGTGCGCGACGAGGCGGCGGCGAAGCCCTGGTGACGACCGCACGGCTCACGGCGGCACGGCGGCGCGATCGGCAACGTGTCGTCGATCGCGATCCTCGACCTCGCGGGGCGCTGAGCCCGGCGGCGAGTCGCGGGCTCAACGCCGCTCGACGATGACCGGCACCAGCCGCAGCGCCTCGCGCACCCGCTCGGCGGCGCCGCGCGCATCGTCGAGCGAGGCGTAAGGGCCGGCCTGGAGCCTGAACAGCGGCGCATCGCTGAACACCGCCATCAGCGGCGCCAGCCAGCCGAGATCGGCCGAGACGCGCTGCTGGAATTCTTCGGCGCCACCGCGTTCGCGGAAGGCACCGAGCTGCACCCAGAAGCCGTACGTGTCGGCGCTCGCCGTGGGTTCCCCGGCGCGTTGAACCATTGCCGCCGCCGGAGCGGCCGATGGCGACGGCACGCTCACCGGCGCCTGCGTCCGAGCGGTCGGCGGTGGCGGGGCGGTCATCGGCGCAGCGGCCACGGCGCCGCCCGGTGCGGCGTCGCCGGGGGCGACTGGCGCCGGGCGGCGCCAGTCGCCCGTGCGGATGGCATCGAAGGTGAGGCGCTCCACCTCCACCGGCGCCACGCCGTCGACGCCCAGCTTCCTGGCCGCCGCATAGCTCAGGTCGATGACGCGGCCCTGCACGAAGGGGCCGCGGTCATTGACCCGCACGACGATTTCGGCTCCGTTGGACGGGTTGCGCAACCGCGCATAGCTGGGCAGCGGCATCGTCTTGTGCGCCGCCGTCATCGCGTACATGTCGTAGACCTCGCCGTTGGCGGTGCGCCGGCCGTGGAACTTGCGGCCGTACCAGGAGGCGAGGCCTTGCTCGCGCATCGGCACGTCGCGCGCCTCGGGCGTGTAGTCGCGGCCCAGCACCCGGTAGGGCTTGTTCGGGCCGCCCGAGCGCAGCGGCTCGATGCGAGGGACTGCGTCCGGCGTGCGCTCCAGGCCACGCGGCGGGTCGGAAGGCGGGCCGTCGCCGCCACCGGTGCGCGGACCGGAGGCGCAAGCCCCGAGCAGCAGGGCCAGCAGCAGCGCTGCAACGGGTGCGCAACGCCCGGCCCCACCGGCGAAGCGCCGAGCGGCACCGAACGAGGGGGCCGCGGCGATGACGCCGGGCAACGGGCCGACGGGCGGGGCGGCGCAATCGTGCATGGCCGCGACCATAACCGAGCGATTCGCCGGCCACCGCCGCGTGCATCGGCCGCTGGCGCGACACTGTCGAACATGTCGCGGGGCGGCGCGTCTTTGCCGGCCGGACTCTCAACTCGATTTACTGCGAGGCCTCGCTCATGGATCCCTACGACCACGATCTCGAACGCGGCATGCGCAACCGCCGCGCCATCCTCGGCGACGCCTGGGTCGACAAGTCGGTCGCCAACGCCAACGCGTTCAACGCCGACTTCCAGAACTTCATCACCCGCTACGCCTGGAACGACGTGTGGGGCCGCCCCGGCTTGGACGCCAAGACGCGCCGCATCATCGTGCTGGCCATCACCTGTGCGCTCGGCCGCTGGGAGGAATACGAGCTGCACCTGCGAGCTGCGCTCACCGGCGGAAGCGGCGCCGGCCTCGGCGCGGGCGATCACGCCGATACGCGGCTCACGCCCGACGAGGTCAAGGAAGTGCTCATGCAAGCCGCCATCTACGCC
>NZ_JACDCU010000029.1 GCF_013817365.1 Methylibium sp.
CGAGCGGCAACATCCCGCTGCAACTCGTCAAGACCGAGGGTGCCATGGGCAGCGGCGCGATGAGCAAGGTGAGCTCCATCCAGCGCCTGAACACGAAGGGCGGCGTGGCACCGGCGGCGGCTTGCGCGATGGCGAACAAGGGCGAAAAGAAGATCGTCGACTACTCGGCCGATTACGTCTTCTATACCCGCTGAACGTTCACCCGAGGGCCGGCTGCGGCCCTGCTCAGTGCGCGCGGGGCGCCTCGCCGGCCTTCAGCCGGTAGAGCGTGCCGCAGTATGGGCACTTGCCTTCGCCGTGCGCCGCCACGTCGATGAACACGCGGGGATGCGTGCTCCACAGCGGCATCTTGGGGTTGGGGCAGAACACAACGCCGGGGCCTTGCAGGTCCCGGGCGGTGACTTCGACGGTGGCAGGGGCTTCGGTCGTCATTCGTCCACCCTGGGCGTTGCGCGCCGTCCCGCCGAGCGGGAGCATGAGCGCTTGGGGCGCCCCGACACGGTCATGGCAGCAGCGCGGCTCATACCGAGGTCAGCCATTCGGCGTACTTCGGATTGCGGCCGTTCACGATGTCGAAGAAGGCGGACTGGATCTTCTCGGTGATCGGCCCGCGCGAACCCAGGCCGATCTCGATGCGGTCGAGCTCGCGAATCGGCGTGACTTCGGCGGCGGTACCGGTGAAGAAGGCCTCGTCGGCGATGTAGACCTCGTCGCGCGTGATTCGTTTTTCCACGAGCTTGAGTCCGAGGTCTTCGCAGATCGCGAACACGGTGTTGCGGGTAATGCCGTTGAGCGCGCCGGCCGAAAGATCGGGCGTGTAGACCACCTTGCCCTTGACGACGAACAGGTTCTCGCCCGCGCCTTCGCTCACGAAGCCCGAGGCGTCGAGGAGCAGCGCCTCGTCGTAGCCGTCGTCGGTGGCCTCCATGTTGGCGAGGATGGAGTTGGTGTAGTTGCTCACCGCCTTGGCCTGCGTCATGGTGATGTTGACGTGGTGGCGCGTGTAGCTCGAGGTCTTGACGCGGATGCCGCGCGCCATGCCTTCTTCGCCGAGGTAGGCGCCCCACGGCCAGGCGGCGACCATGAGATGGATGCGACTGCCCTTGGGGCTCACGCCGAGTTTTTCGGAGCCGATCCAGGCCAGTGGGCGCAAGTAGCAACTCTGCAGCTTGTTCTCGCGCACCACGGCGCGCTGCGCGTCCATCACCTGCTCCGGCGTGAAGGGGATCTTCATGCGCAGGATCTTGGCGCTGTTGAAGAGCCGCTCCGTGTGCTCACGCAGGCGGAAGATCGCCGTGCCGCGGGCGGTGTCGTAAGCGCGCACGCCCTCGAAGGCGCCGCAGCCGTAGTGCAGGGTGTGGCTCAGCACGTGGATCTTCGCGTCGCGCCACTCGACGAGCTCGCCGTCCATCCAGATCTTGCCGTCGCGGTCTTCCATCGACATCGAGTGCGTCTCGCAGGGAGTTCGTTGGGACAGCGAGTTTACGTGCGGGGCCGGGTGCACCCTCGCCAGTCGCGGGCCGGGTTGCTGCCCCGTGGATCAGGGGGGGCGAGCGCTCGGTTCGGGGATTACGGCACCAGGAGCCTTTGGGTAACTTCTACTTCAACGCGGTGCAATCGAGGCGCTGGAGAGCGCCGGACAGGAGCGACGCGGATTCATCATCACCAAGGGAATTCATGAAACTCAATCGTCAACTCATTGCCGTCGTGGCGCTCGTCGGGGGCCTCGCGGCCAGCGCGGCGCACGCTGCCTCGGGCTCGTTCAGCTGCATCACCAACAACTCGGCGGGTTCGTGCAGCCAAGCCGAATCGAGCTTGTCGTGGAGCTTCGACGGGTCGTTCTTCTCCATCGCCAACGGTGGCAGCGGCTATGTGTCCGAGGTTTATTTCGACGTGAACCCGGGCGTCTCCGTCTCCTTCTTCGGCGGCGCCGGCACCTCGTTCGCTCTGGGCGCAAGCCCGCCCAGCCTGCCGGGCGGCAACACCGTCGGTTTCACGTCCGACTTTGCGTTCGACTCCGACGCGCGGGGCAAGCCGGTCAACGGCATCAACAACGGCGAAACGGCGATCTTCCAGATCGCGGGCGGTGCCGAGGGCGATTTCAACGCCGGTTCGCTCTTCGCAGGCGTGCACGTTCGATCCCTGGTGAACGGATTCAGCGAAAGCTTGGTGACCGTTCCGACCGCCCCCGTACCCGAGCCCAGCACCTACGCGCTGATGCTCGCCGGCCTGGGCATGCTCGGGTTCATGGCCCGTCGCCGCCGGGCCGACTGAACGCGCGCCCCTCGTCATGACGAGGGCTTGTCGCCCGCGGGCGAGGGCAAGGCCGCCGATCCACGCTCGAGGATCCATGACTTCAGCCGTCCGCTCGCAAATTCAAGGCGCACGCCGGCACCGCCCGCGTCACGCCAGCGGAAGGTTTCCTCCATGCCTTCGACCGGCTGGGCGAGGCTGCCCGTCAGCGGCAGGATCTCGAGCATGGTCATGCCAACGCGTAGCTTCGAGTTCAGCATCACGGCGCTCTTGACCTGCCCCACCGGTGAGCGGCCGGCGCGCTGCATGGTGCGCATCGCGCGGCTGAACTGCAGCAGCAGCCAGAACACGATGACGGTGAAGGCCAGGGCCACGCCCGGCCAGCCGTAGCTGAAATAACCCGCGGCCACGGCCGCTGCGGCCAAGGCCCAACCGATCGAGGCTCTCATCGGCGCATCGCCGATCGTGCCCGGTCGGGCGCACCGGACTGCACTCGCACACACACCCAGGGGCTCACGTCAACTCCCGCAAAAGATCGACCGCCTGCTCGACGCGCTCGACCGCATGAATCGTCAAGCCCTCGATCGCCTTCTTCGGGGCATTGGCCTTGGGCACCACCGCGACGCTGAAGCCGAGCTTGGCGGCTTCCTTGAGCCGTTCCTGCCCGCGCGGCGCGGGCCGCACTTCGCCGGCCAGGCCGACCTCGCCGAAGGCGAGGAAGCCGCGCGGCAGCGGCTTGCCGCGCAGGCTGCTCTGGATCGCCAGCATCACCGCCAGGTCAGCGGCCGGCTCGCTGATGCGCACGCCGCCGACTGCATTGACGAACACGTCCTGGTCCATGCAGGCGATGCCGGCATGGCGGTGCAGCACCGCCAGCAGCATGGCCAGGCGGTCACGGTCCAGGCCCACCGAGAGGCGCCGCGGACTGGGCCCGCCGCTGTCGACCAGCGCCTGGATCTCGACCAGCAACGGCCGCGTGCCTTCGAGCGTGACCATCACGCACGAGCCGGGCACCGGCTCGGCATGCGTGGAGAGAAAGATCGCGCTCGGGTTCGACACGCCCTTCAGGCCGCGCTCGGTCATCGCGAACACGCCGATCTCGTTGACCGCGCCGAAGCGGTTCTTGATCGCGCGCACCAGCCGAAAGCTGCTGTGCGTGTCGCCCTCGAAATACAGCACGGTGTCGACGATGTGCTCCAGCACGCGCGGCCCGGCGATCGCGCCTTCCTTGGTGACATGACCGACCAGCACGATGGTCGTGCCACTGGCCTTGGCGGTCCGAGTGAGCTGTGCGGCGCATTCGCGCACCTGCGCCACCGAGCCGGGCGCCGAGGTGAGCTGGTCGGAGTACACCGTCTGGATGGAGTCGATCACGCAGAACGCCGGTTCCTCGGCGGCGAGCGTTGCCTGGATGCGTTCGAGCTGGATCTCGGCCTGCACGCGCACGCCCGAGCCGTCCAGGCCGAGCCGGCGCGCGCGCAGCGCAATCTGCGCGCCGCTTTCTTCGCCCGTGACGTAGAGCACCTTCATCTGCGTGCTCATCGCGTCGGCGGCCTGCAGCAACAGGGTGCTCTTGCCGATGCCCGGGTCGCCACCGATCAGCACCACGCCGCCCGCGACGATGCCGCCGCCGAGCACGCGGTCCAGCTCCTCGAGCCCGGTGGGAGTGCGCGCCATGTCGGCCGCGTCGATCTCGCTGAGCGTGGCCACCGGCAGGCTTTTTGCGAGCGACTGGAAGCGGTGCTTCGTCGCCGAGGCGGGCTCGGCCACGCCTTCTTCGAGCGTGTTCCAGGCATTGCAGGCGGGGCACTTGCCCAGCCACTTGGGGCTCGTGCCGCCGCATTCGGTGCAGGTGTAGACGATCTTTTCCTTTGCCATGCGGCATTGTCGCCGCCGGCCTGCCGCATGAAGACGGCCGATCGCGGCAGCCGTTGCGCTGGCCAAGGCACCGGCGGTGCGTTGCCGGCCACAAGACGCTGCGGGCTCACATCGCCTGCTCCACCGCGCTTCGTGCAGCACCTCATCCCCCGCCTTCTCCCGCGAGCGGGAGAAGGAGCCAACACCGCAGGGCAGCCCCGCTTCATTTCAGAGGTCGGTCACCTTGCCGCGCTGGCGCTTGACGCCGCTGCGCGCGCTCTTGCCTTCGAGGCGGCGTTGCTTGGAACCGTAGGTCGGCTGGGTGGCGACACGGCGCTTGGGCGGCGTGGCCACGCTGAGTACCAGATCGAGCAGGCGCTGCAGCGCGTCGGCCCGGTTGCGCGCCTGCGTACGTTCTTCCTGCGCCTTGATGACGATCACGCCTTCGCCGCTCAGGCGCTGATCGCGAATCGCCAGCAGCCGCGCCTTGTGCGCCTCGGGCAGGCTCGAGGCCGGCACGTCGAAGCGCAGGTGCACCGCGCTTGACACCTTGTTGACGTTCTGCCCGCCCGCTCCCTGCGCCCGCACTGCGCTGAACTCTGCTTCGCGCTCGAGCAGGACGCGCAGGCGTTCGGCCAGGTTCATGACGACCCCCACATCGCTGCGCTCCTGCCCCCCGAGGGGGCGGAGTCCGCCTTGAAGCGGCGGCCCTGCGCCGGACTCACCCGGGCACGGGCGGCGCGAGCGCGAGCACCGGGGCGGGGGCCGGCAGCTGCGGCAGCGCCGCGCGAACCTGTTGGCACTGGGCAATGTGGCGGTCGCACAGGCGCTTGAACATCCATCCCGACAGCGCCGCCGACGCCGCCAGCCCGGCGATCGGCGCCAGCTTGGCGGCCTGTTGCGCGCCGACCCTCAGTCCGATCGCGCGCAGCGCCGTGAACAGAGCGCCTTGCGTGATCACCCGGCCGATCAGGTAGCTGCCGATCTCCTGCGTCAGATCGTCGACTTGGTTGCGCAGCGCCGCCGGCAGCTGCGCGAGCTGGCCCGGCGCCAGGCCATGGGCGGCGCTGATCTGCTCGATGGTCGAGGCGAGCAGCTTGCCGTTGATGAACAGGTCCACGCCCGCCACCGGCAAGGCCGACACGCCGGCCGCCTTGAGCGCCTGTCGACGCACCAGCCGCCGGCAATCGCGGGCGACGGCATCCGCACCGATGGCGCCAGGGGGTCGGACGAGTTCGGGTCGCATGGCTAGCTCTTGCTGGAGCCGCGCACCTTCTCGAAGACGAACAGCAGCACGAAGGCGCCGACCACCGAGGCGATCCAGCCCACCGGTTGCCCCACCGTGTACCAGCCCATCGCCTGGCCCACGTAGCCGGCCATGAAGGCGCCGGCAATGCCGAGCAGGCAGGTCAGGATCCAGCCCATCTTCTGGTCGCCCGGCATCAGAAGACGCGCGAGAGCGCCGACGATCAGCCCGACGATGATGGTGGAAATGATGCCCATGCGGTGCTCCTTGTGGGGGAATGGAAGAGTTCGACACATCATAGTCAGCGCGAGGCCGACGGAGTGTGACGCGGCGAACCGCCGCGGCCCGGGCCTCGATCCCGGCTCCGGCTCCGGCTCCGGCCCCGGCCCCGGCCCCGGCCCCGGCCCCGAGATCGAGGCATCGGCAGCGGCGATCGGCCGCACCGCTGTGGCAACGGCGACTCGAACCTTCAAGCAGCCTTGCCCGCCTCGCCCTCGGTGCGCACCGGCACGCGTGCCGCCAGCGCACACATCAGCTCGTAGCCGAGGGTGCCGGCGGCATGCGCCACCTCGTCGATTGGCAACACGCTCGCCCTGCCGTCCACCGAGGGGCCCTGGCCCCACAGCGTGACTTCACTGCCCGGCCCGGCGTGCGGCACCGGCGTCAGGTCGACGGTCACCATGTCCATCGAGACCCGCCCGACCAGCCGCGTGCGCACGCCCTCCACCAGCACCGGCGTGCCCTCCTCGTGCGTACCCGGCGCGTGACGTGGATAGCCGTCGGCATAGCCGCAGGCGACCACGCCGATGCGCATCGCAGCGTGGGCCGTGTAGCGGCTGCCGTAGCCGACCGTGTCGCCGGCCTGCAGCTGCTGCACCGCGATAAGCTTCGAGCGCAGCGTCATCGTCGGATGCAGATCCCAGTGCCGGGTGTCGTGCGCCGGATAGTCGGGCGCCGAGCCGTAGAGCAGGATGCCGGCGCGAACCCAGTCGGCGCGCACCTGCGCATCGCTTGCGTGGCGCAGCGTCGCGGCACTGTTGGCCAGGCTACGCTCGCCGGGCAGATCGCGCGTCGTCTCGGTGAAGACCTGCAGCTGGCGGTCGATGGCGCGCACCCCGGGCTTCGAGGTGTCGGCGTCGGGGTGGGCATCGGCGTCGGAGAAGTGGGTCATCAGCGACACCTCGTCCACCTGCGGCAAGGCCTCCAGTCGCGTCCAGGCCGAGCGAAAGGCTTGCGGCGTGAAGCCGAGCCGGTTCATGCCGCTGTTGAGCTTGAGGAAGACGCGGTGCGGCGCCTTGGTCTTGTGCATCGCCAGCCAGTCGATCTGCGCCTCGCAGTGCACGGTGTGCCACAAGCCCAGGCGCGAACACAGCTCCAGGTCGCGCGGCTCGAAGGCGCCTTCGAGCAGCAGGATCGGGCCGCGCCAACCCAGCTCGCGCAAGGTCTGGGCTTCGGCCAGATCGAGCAGCGCGAAGCCGTCGGCCGCGCGCAGCCCCGCATACGCGCGTGCGATGCCATGGCCGTAGGCGTTGGCCTTGACCACCGCCCACAGCCGCGCACCGGCGAGCTCGGCGCGCGCGCGCGCCAGGTTGTGAGCCAGGGCGTCGGTGTGGATCAGCGCTTCGATCGGTCGGGGCATGGTGCGTGAGACGTGTGTGAGAAACGGTTCGGCCGCAACCCCCATGCTATAACCCGCGCCGACCCGGCATGCAGCGCTCGCCCAGCATGCAGCCGGGCCGGCCGACCGCTCGAGCAGGTGCAGAAAGGCGCATGAAAAAAGGCTTCTACACCATCATGTCGGCGCAGTTCTTCAGCTCGCTGGCCGACAACGCACTGTTCGTTGCCGCGGTGGAGCTGCTCAGGACTTCAGGCCAACCCGAATGGCAACGCGCCGCGCTGGTGCCGATGTTCGCGCTGTTCTACGTGGTGCTGGCGCCCTTCGTCGGGGCCTTCGCCGACGCGGTGCCCAAGGGCCGGGTGATGTTCGTCGCCAATCTGGTCAAGGTGGTCGGCTGCATGATGATGCTGTTCGGCAGCCATCCGCTGATCTCCTACGCCATCGTCGGCCTCGGCGCTGCTGCCTATTCACCAGCCAAGTACGGCATCCTCACCGAGCTGTTGCCGCCTTCGCAACTGGTCAAGGCCAATGGTTGGATCGAAGGCCTGACCATCGGCTCGATCATCCTGGGCGTGGTGCTCGGCGGGCAACTGGTCTCGGTCAACCTCACCGAGCGGTTGACCGATTTCCGCCTGATGACGGCGGCGAGCAGCCTCGACTCGATCGGCGGGGCAGTGCTGTTCGCGGTGCTGGCCGTGGCCGCCCCTCTTTATCAGTGCGCGGAGTTCATCACGAGCCTGACTATGCCGGATGCGTCGATCATCGACGTGGCGATCGTGGCGCTGGCCTTGCTCTACGTCGTTGCGGCCGTGTTCAACCTCTACATCCCGCGCACCGAGGCGCCGCTGCAGCCCTTCGCGCACAGCGTGCCCGGCCTGGTCCGCGACTTCTCGCGCTGCAACTCGCGCCTGTGGGGCGACAAGCTGGGGCAGATCTCGCTGGCCACGACGACGCTGTTCTGGGGCGTGTCGGGCAACCTGCGCTACATCGTGCTGGCCTGGGGCGCGGCAGCCCTCGGCTATGGGACGACGCAGGCCTCGTCGCTGGTGGGCGTGGTCGCCATCGGTACTGCGTTCGGCGCGATCCTGGCTTCGGTGCGCATGCGGCTGGACCAGGCCACCAGCGTGATCCCGCTGGGCATCGCGATGGGCGTGCTCATCATCGCCATGAACTTCATCGACAACGTCTGGGTGGCAGCGCCCTTCCTGATCGCGTTGGGCGGGCTGGGCGGCTTTCTGGTGGTGCCCATGAACGCGCTGCTGCAACACCGCGGCCACAACCTGATGGGCGCCGGCCGTTCGATCGCCGTGCAGAACTTCAACGAGCAGGCCTGCATTCTCGGGCTGGGCGCGTTCTACACGGGGATGACGCGCTTCGGCCTGTCGGCCTTCGGCGCCATCACCATCTTCGGCATCCTCGTGGCCGGCGTGATGTGGCTGATCCAGCGCTGGCACCGGGACAACCGGGTGCGCCACCGGGCCGAAGTCGATCGCCTGCTCGACATCGCGCGGCGCGATCCGCACTGATCGACGTGCCTTCGCGTTGAACGCGCTGCGACGCTCCGCTTCATTGCGCAATATCGGACGAGCACGGTCGTTGCACGCCGCGATCATTGCCCGGAGCGCGTCATGAATGCCCGACTCCTGCCGGTCGCGGCGGCGGCGCCGGGACTGGCCGTGCTGGCGCTCACCTTGAATGCCTTCGTGTGGGGCGTGTCGTGGTGGCCGCTTCGTTTCCTGCAGGCGCAGGGCCTGCACCCGCTGTGGGCCACGGCGCTGGTGTATGCGCTCGCCGTGATGGTGATCGGCGCCCGGTGGCCGCAGGCTTTCGGCCAAGTGTGGCGCGCGCCTGTCCTGTGGGTGCTGGTGCTGGCAGCCGGTAGCACCAACGCGGCATTCAACTGGGCCGTGAGCATCGGCGACGTGGTGCGCGTGGTGCTGCTTTTCTATCTGATGCCGCTGTGGACCGTGCTGCTCGCCCGGCTGCTGCTGAAGGAAAGGCTCAATCGCTGGGCGGCGCTGCGCATCCTGCTGGCGCTGGCGGGCGCGGCCATCGTGCTCAAACCGCCCGACGCCGGCTGGCCCTGGCCCTCGGGTCTGGCGGATTTCCTGGGCATTGCCGGCGGCTTCTTCTTTGCGCTCAACAACGTGATGCTGCGGCGCGAAGCGCACCGGCCGCAGGAGGCACGCGCGCTGGCCATGTTCCTCGGCGGCGTGCTGGTGGCGGGCCTGCTGGCCGCCGTGCTGAGCGCTGCCGGCGCCGTGCCGCTGCCCCCGGCGCCGCGCACGGCCTGGGTGATGGTCGCGCTCGCACTGACGGGCGGTTTCCTGATCGCCAACCTCGCGCTGCAATACGGCGCTACGCGGCTGCGCGCGAATGTCACGGCGGTGGTGATGCTGACCGAAGTGGTGTTCGCCGCGGCCTCCGCCGTGTGGCTCGGCAACGAGGTCGTGACGCCGCACATGCTGCTCGGCGGCGCGCTGATCGTCGCGGCGGCGTTGCTTTCGGCGCTGGAGCCGCCGCATCCTCGCTGAAGGGAGCGTGCCGGCGGCACGCGGCGTGTCACAAGACAGTCGTTGGCGTTGCACTTTGTCATGCCTGACGGTCGGCGGCGACGGCATGCTCCGGCTCCCGTAGTACCCGGAGCCGCGCTCCGCACCGCCGATGAAACACCCTCACCCTTTTGCCGCTGCCCTTGTGCTGGCGGGCGTTCTGGTACTGCAGGCTTGCGGTGGCGGTGGCGGTGGTGGTGGCGACACGGCCGATGCTGCCGCTGCGGGCCCGGCACAGGATGCCGGGGACGACTCGAATGCCGGGGCGAACAACGGTGCCGAAGTGGGCAACGACAACGACGCTGGCACTGGCACTGGCACTGGCACTGGCACTGCGAGCGGCACCGTGCCCGCTGCGATGACCTGCGGTTTGCCGGACTTCCAGGCCGAAGCGCTGCGCCTGGTCAACGCGCGGCGGGCGGCGGGCGCGAGCTGTGGCGGGCGCTCCTTCCCCGCTGCCCCGGCGCTGCGCTGGCAGGCGCAATTGGCCCAGGCGGCATACGGCCACAGCCTCGACATGGCGACGCAGAACTATTTTTCGCACACCAGCTTGGACGGCCGCAGCTTGAGCGACCGCGTCGGAGCGGCCGGCTACGTCTGGTCGGGCGTGGGCGAGAACATTGCGGCGGGTTACGGCTCGGTGCAGGCCGTGGTCGACGGCTGGATGGAAAGTTCCGGCCATTGCGCCAATCTGATGAACCGCAACTACACCGAGATGGCGCTGGCCTGCGCTCGCGACAACGGCAGCGTTTACCGTATCTACTGGACCCAGGTGCTGGCGCGACCGCGCTGAGCAGCCGATTCCCGGCGGGAAATTACGAAGCGGCGGCGATCACGCCGCCGCCCAGACAGACCTCGCCGTCGTAAAGCACGGCCGACTGCCCCGGCGTCGCGGCCCATTGCGGCAAGGAGAACTGCAGTGTGAACTCGGCGCTGCCGGCATGGCTTAGCTGGCAGGGGGCATCGGCCTGGCGGTAGCGCGTCTTCGCCGCCAGCGCGCCCGCAGTGGGCGGCTGGCCGGCGATCCAGCTGGCATCGTCGGCTTCGAGCTGCATCGACTGCAGCCAGGGATGGTCGTGGCCCTGAACCACGCGCAGCGTGTTTGTCGCCATTTCCTTGCGCGCCGCGAACCAGGGCGCGTGATGGCCTGCGCCGCGCGCAGCGCTCCCCGACGTGCCACGCGCCGCACCGCGGTCCTTCACGCCACCGATGCCGATGCCCTTGCGCTGGCCCAGCGTGTAGAACGAAAGCCCCACGTGCTCACCGAGCGTGCGGCCTCGATCGTCCTTGATCGGCCCGGGTTTGTTGGCCAGATAGCGGTTCAGGAACTCCCGGAAGGGCCGCTCGCCGATGAAGCAGATGCCGGTCGAATCCTTTTTGGCGGCGTTGGCCAGTCCGATCTGCGCCGCGAGCCGCCGCACCTCGGTCTTGGGCAGCTCTCCCACCGGAAACAGCGTGCGCGCGAGCTGTGCCTGCGTCAGGCGGTGCAGGAAATAGCTCTGGTCCTTGCTCGCGTCCAGGCCCTTGAGCAATTCAAACTCGCCGTCGCGTTGGCGAACTCTTGCGTAGTGACCTGTTGCGATCTTCTCGGCTCCCAGCCGGATCGCGTGGTCGAGAAAGGCCTTGAACTTGATCTCGGCGTTGCACAGCACGTCAGGGTTGGGTGTGCGTCCGGCGTCGTACTCGCGCAGGAATTCGGCGAACACACGGTCCTTGTATTCGGCCGCGAAATTCACATGCTCGATCTCGATGCCGAGCACGTCGGCCACGCTGGCGGCATCGAGGAAGTCCTGGCGCGAGGTGCAGTGTTCGTCGTCGTCATCGTCCTCCCAGTTCTTCATGAACAGGCCCACCACCTCGAAGCCCTGCTCCTTGAGCAGCCAGGCGCTCACCGCCGAGTCCACGCCGCCGCTCAGGCCGACCACCACCCGCGCGCTGTTGCCATTCGCCTTCATCGGGTTCAGGATTTTTCTACCGGGTCGTAGAGGCCGGGGTCCGTGTAGACCGCCGAGACCGGGTGCCGCACGCCGGCGAGGAAGTCATCGACGTTCTTCTGCAGCGCCGGGCTGCGGTGGCGGTCGCTCGCCGCACGGATTTCCTCGGGCGTCATCCACACCGTGCGCACGATGCCGTGGTCGAGCCGGCGGCCGGGCTCGGGCCCGCTCACCGTGCCGCAATAGCTGAAGCGCAGATAGGTCACGTCCTGCTTGCGCGCACTGCGGATGAAGCGCGACATGTAGATGCCGAGCAGCGCCGTCGGCGTGAAGACGCAGGCGGTTTCCTCCAGCACCTCGCGCACCACCGCCTCGAGCAGCGACTCGCCCGGATCGAGGTGGCCCGCCGGCTGATTGAGGCGCAGGCCCTCGGGCGTTTCTTCTTCCACCAGAAGGAAGCGGCCGTCCTGCTCGATCACCGCCGCCACGGTCACCGCGGGTTTCCATCGTTGTCTCATGGCGCGATCGTATCGGCACGCGCTTGTCGATTGTGTAAGCTCCGCCTCCGAACGAACAGACCGACAGGAGAGCTCATGCGCATCGGCATCCCGCGCGAGACGGCGGCGGGCGAGACCCGCGTTGCCGTCACCCCAGAAACCGCGAAGAAGCTGAAGGCGCAGGGGCACACCCTTGCCGTGCAGTCGGGCGCCGGGGTCGCGGCCAGCGTGACCGACGAGGCCTATGCGGCCGCCGGCGCGGAGATCGTCGATGCGGCCACCGCCCTGGGCTGCGAGCTGGTGCTCAAGCTGCGCTCGCCCTCGGACACCGAACGCAGTCAGATGAAGCCGGGCGCAGCACTGGTCGGCATGCTCAACCCCTTCGACCGCCTGGGCCTGCAGTTGTTGGCCGATGCTCACATCACCGCCTTCGCGCTCGAAGCCGCGCCCCGCACCACGCGCGCGCAGAGCATGGACGTGCTGTCCTCGCAGGCGAACATTGCCGGCTACAAGGCCGTGATGGTCGCGGCCGACAAGTACCAGCGCTTTTTTCCCATGCTGATGACGGCGGCCGGCACCGTCAAGGCGGCGCGCGTGGTCATCCTCGGCGTGGGCGTGGCCGGCCTGCAGGCCATCGCCACCGCCAAGCGGCTGGGGGCGGTGATCGAGGCCAGCGACGTGCGGCCTTCGGTCAAGGAGCAGGTCGAGTCGCTCGGCGCCAAGTTCATTGACGTGCCCTACGAGACGGCCGAGGAGAAGGAAGCGGCCGAGGGCGTGGGCGGTTACGCCAAGCCGATGCCGCCCAGTTGGCTGGAGCGCCAGAAGGTCGAGGTGGCCAAGCGCGTGGCCGCCGCCGACATCGTCATCGCCACCGCGCTGATCCCCGGCCGCGCCGCGCCGACGCTGGTGACCGAAGACATGGTCAAGGCCATGAAGCCTGGCTCCGTGCTGGTCGATCTGGCGGCCGGCAAGGCGGCCGATGGCGTCGGTGGCAACTGCCCGCTCACCGAGGCCGACAAGACCGTCATCAAGCACGGCGTCACCCTGGTCGGCGAGACGAACCTGCCGGCCCTGGTCGGGGCCGACGCGAGCGCGCTCTACGCGCGCAACGTCCTCGACTTCCTCAAGCTCGTGCTCGAGAAGGACGCCGCGGCGCTCAAGATCGACCTCGAAGACGACATCGTCAAGGCCTGCCTGATGTGCCAGGGCGGTCAAGTGCTGCGCAACTGACCGGAGCGGACCATGGACCTCATCTCCCCGACCATCCTCAATCTCATCATCTTCGTGCTGGCCATCTACGTCGGCTACCACGTCGTGTGGACCGTCACCCCGGCGCTGCACACGCCGCTGATGGCGGTGACCAACGCCATCTCGGCCATTGTCATCGTCGGCGCCATGCTCGCTGCGGCGCTCACCGTCACCGGCCTGGGCAAGACCATGGGCGTGCTCGCGGTGGCGCTCGCGGCGGTCAACGTCTTCGGCGGCTTTCTGGTGACGCGGCGAATGCTCGAAATGTTCAAGAAGAAGGACCGGAAGATCGCCGTGGCGAAGGAAGGCACGCAATGAGTCTGAATCTCGTCACGCTGCTGTACCTGGTGGCCAGCATCTGCTTCATTCAGGCGCTCAAGGGCCTCTCGCATCCCACCACCTCGATCCGCGGCAACGTGTTCGGCATGGCCGGCATGGCCATCGCCATCCTCACCACGGCCGCACTGATCGTCACCCTGGCCGGCCAGGCCGGGCAGAGCGCCGCCTCGGGGCTGGGCTATGTGCTGGCCGCGCTGGTCGTCGGCGGCGCCGCAGGCACGCTCATGGCCAAGCGGGTCGAGATGACCAAGATGCCGGAGCTGGTGGCGTTCATGCACAGCATGATCGGCCTGGCGGCGGTGTTCATCGCCATCGCGGCCGTGGCCGAGCCTTATGCCTTCGGCATCGTGGGGCAGGGCGAGCCCATTCCCGCAGGCAACCGGCTGGAGCTTTTTCTCGGCGCGGCCATCGGCGCCGTCACCTTCAGCGGCTCGGTCATCGCTTTCGGCAAGCTCTCGGGCAAGTACAAGTTCCGGCTGTTCCAGGGGGCGCCGGTCAGCTTCGACGGGCAGCACAAGCTCAACCTGATCCTGGGGCTGGCGATGCTGGCGCTGGGCCTGATCTTCACCTTCACCGAGAACTGGACGGCCTTCTTCGCGATGCTGCTGCTGGCCTTCGTGATGGGCGTGCTGATCATCATTCCCATCGGCGGCGCCGACATGCCGGTGGTGGTGAGCATGCTCAACAGCTACTCGGGCTGGGCGGCGGCGGGCATCGGCTTTTCGCTCAACAACAGCATGCTGATCATTGCCGGCTCGCTCGTCGGCAGCTCCGGGGCGATCCTGAGCTACATCATGTGCAAGGCAATGAACCGATCGTTCTTCAACGTGATCCTGGGCGGGTTCGGGGGCGACGCTACGGCCGCTGCGGCGGGCACGGGGGAGGCGCGGCCGGTCAAGAGCGGCAGCGCCGACGACGCCGCCTACATGCTCAGCAACGCGGAGACCGTGATCATCGTGCCGGGCTACGGCCTGGCGGTGGCGCGCGCCCAGCACGCCGTCAACGAACTCGCCGAGAAGCTCACCCACAAGGGCGTGAAGGTCAAGTACGCGATCCACCCGGTGGCCGGGCGCATGCCGGGCCACATGAACGTGCTGCTGGCCGAGGCCGAGGTGCCCTACGACCAGGTGTTCGAGATGGAAGACATCAACGGCGAGTTCGCGCAGGCCGACGTGGCCATCATCCTGGGCGCCAACGACGTGGTGAACCCGGCCGCCCTGACCAAGGGCACGGCGATCTACGGCATGCCCATCCTGGAGGCCTACAAGGCCAAGACCGTGATCGTCAACAAGCGTTCGATGGCGGCCGGCTACGCGGGCCTGGACAACGAGTTGTTCTACATGGACAAGACGATGATGGTGTTCGGCGATGCCAAGAAGGTGGTGGAGGACATGGTGAAGGCGGTGGAGTGAGGCGCCGGGCGGCCGAAGCCTCGCCAGGACCCCGTTGAAACGACAGATCTGGGCGACCCGAAAACTTTGACAAGCCTGCGCTTGTCTGAATTTGTCAAATTTTCAGTTGATTTTCTTTAACAAGAGCTAAACTTTTGCGGTCTTGTTAAAGAAACAAACGATGCCTTCTCCTGCACGGGCCGGACGCTACATCCATCAATCGACGGGCTACAGGGCCTTCATGCCGGAGCCCTTGCCTCCCGACCCCGCCGTCGCGTACGACGGCGAGTTGCAGACCCTACTGTCCACCGCAGACCGCGACCTGGCCCGTCTCGACGCCATCGCCTCGCTGCTCCCCAATCCCGATCTGTTCGTGGCCATGTACGTTCGCCACGAGGCCGTGCTGTCGTCCCAGATCGAAGGCACGCAGAGCACGCTCGAAGACGTGCTCGCTTACGAGGCCGATGCATTGCGCGACAACACGCCCAAGGACGTGGAAGAGGTCGTCAACTATGTGCGCGCGATGAACCATGGCTTGGCGCGCCTCGCCGATTTGCCCTTGTCGCTGCGCTTGCTGCGCGAGATACATGCCGAGTTGATGCAAGGCGTGCGCGGCGGCGACAAGTCGCCGGGCGAGTTCCGCACTTCGCAAAACTGGATCGGCGGGCAAGGCAGCACCCTGGCCACCGCCGCCTTCGTGCCGCCGCCGCCGCACGAGTTGATGAACACGCTCGGCGCGCTCGAACTCTTTTTGCATGAGGCCCGGTCCACGGTGCCGCTGCTGGTGCGCTGTGGCCTGGCGCATGCGCAGTTCGAGACCATTCACCCCTTCCTCGACGGCAACGGCCGTGTCGGCCGCCTGCTGATCACGCTGATGCTGTGCGAAGACGGCGCGCTCTCGCGGCCCTTGCTGTATTTGTCGCTCTACCTCAAGGCGCATCGCGCCGAGTACTACGACCGGCTCACCGCCTTTCGCCATCAGGGCCACTGGGAGCCCTGGCTGGCTTTCTTCCTGCGTGGCGTGAGCGTCACCGCGCGCGTGGCCACGCAGACCGCACGCGACATCGTGGCGCTGCGCGAGGCGCATCGGGCCCAAGTTGCCAAGAACGCCAAGGCACTGGTTTTGCTGGATACGCTGTACCGGCAGCCCACGATCTCGGTCAACAAGGTGGCGCAGGCCCTCGCCTGCACCTTCCCGACCGCGGCCAAGCTGGTGCGCGACTTCGAGGCCCGTGGCTGGCTGCGTGAGCTGACCGGCTACGAACGCAATCGTCTGTGGCGCTACCAGCCGTACCTCGATCTGTTCCACCAGGACGCGCTGGACGCGATGGTCGCGCACCCTTTTGCCGCGCCGTTGGTGACAGGCAGCGACCCGGCCTGAAGTTGCTGCGCGAGCTGTTGAGCGAGGACGGGTCGATCTGGGTGACCATCGACGACAACGAGGGGCACTACCTCAAGGTGTTGATGGATGAGGTGTTCGGCAGAGGAAACTTCGTGGCGACTGCGATCTGGCAGAAGCTTCATGCAAGAAACAACTCCGCACAGCACCTGTCCGCCGACCATGAACCCCAATGTCGAAGACATCGCTGCGCAAGCCTCGCGCCTGTCGGCAGACGATCGTGAGCGATTGCTCGAGCGCATCCTCGCGTCGCTGGTGGAAAGCGACCCGGATGTCGATGCCGCCTGGAACGCGGAGATCGAGCGTCGAGTAGACGCCATCGAGTCCGGCGAGATGCGCGCCATCCCCTGGGACGAAGTCAAGAAGGACCTCGGGCTCTGATGCGCATCGAGTTCGCCGAGGCGGCCTAGGGTCTGTTAACATAACCGCAGTCCATCCGCGATCAGCGCGAAGCTGATGAAGCCGAGGAACATCACATCGAGCTTCTCGAAGCGAGAGAAGATGCGACGATAGCCCTTGAGTCGGCGGAACAGTCGCTCGACTTCGTTGC
>NZ_JACDCU010000304.1 GCF_013817365.1 Methylibium sp.
AGCCCTCGCCGACCTCGCCACCGGGGGCGAAGGCATCGATGCGCCGGGCCATCGCATCGACGTCGCCCACCAGGTCGAGCACCGCGCCGTCATCGAAGAAACAGCGCCACTGCGGCTCCAGCTTCAGTAGCTGGAGTTCGCGGTCCATGTCGCGGCCGGCCTCGGCGAACACGCGCCGAAGCACCTCGGGCAGAGTGAGGATGGTCGGGCCCATGTCGAAGCGGAAACCCGCTTCCTCGAAGCTGGCCGCCTTGCCGCCCAGCCAGTCGTTGGCCTCGAACAGCACCACGCGATGGCCGCGGCCGGCGAGCGTCACGGCCGCCGCCAAGCCGCCGAGTCCGCCGCCGATCACGGCCACGGGCAGATCGGTTTTGCTCACAGAACCCTCCTGGCGCGTGCCGCGCCGTTCACCCGACGCGCAGCGATTCGTACTGACGCAATTCGGCGCCGGCTCATTCGCATGCACCCATCAAGGCCGCGCCAGTGCGTGGCGTCAATGCGGTCGCCTGACGCGGTGCAACCGCCTTGAAGCCGAGGTCCTCGGCCATCAGCCGTGCGGTGATGCGCGCGCCCTCGAAGATCACGGGCAGGCCGCTGCCCGGATGGGTGCCGCCGCCGACGAGGTAAACGCGCTCCAGGTCCTCGAAGCGGTTGTTCGGCCGCCAGCACAGCATCTGGTCGAGCGAGTGCGCGAGGTTGAAGGTTGCGCCGCGGAACACCGCGTGATCGCTCGCCCACTCCTGCGGCGTGATGATGTGCTCGACGCGAATGCGCCGCTCGAGGTCTTGAATGCCCATCGCCTCGAGTCGCTTGAAGACCAGCGCCCGGTAGCGGGCACGCTCGCGCGGCCAGTCGATGCCGCGCTCCAGATTGCCCACTGGCACCAGCACGTACAGCGCGCTGTGGCCGGGGGGTGCCAACGTCGGATCGCTGCGCGAGGCGTTCTGCACGTACACCGAAGGGGTGGCCGGCGGTGCGCTGCCGCACTCGATCTCTCGCAGGTTCTCGGCGTACTTCTCGGCAAGCAGCACCGTGTGGTGATCGAGATCCACCGACCCTTCGATGCCCAGGTAGAGCATGAAGGTGGAACACGAATAACGCTTGGACGCGAGCTTCGCGTCGGTCCAGCGCTTTCGCAGCGCATCGGGCACCAGCGTGTGCATGGCGTGGGCGAAGTCGGCATTGACGACCACCGCATCGGCGCGCTGCACGCCGGCCGCCGTGCGCACACCGACCGCCTTGCGGCCTTCGAAAACAATCTCCTCGACGGGCTGCTCCAACTCGATGCGCACGCCCATGCGCTGCGCCAGCCGCGCCATCACGTCGATCACGGCGTTGCAGCCGCCCACCGGATGCCACACGCCGTGCTCGTGCTCGAGAAAGGAAAGGATCGTGAAGAGGCTCGGGCAGCGAAACGGCGACATGCCCAGGTACTTGCTCTGGAAAGAAAAGGCCAGCCTGAGTCGTGGATCCTGGAAATAGCGCGCCAGTTCACGGTCGACGCTCGCCCACGGCCGCAGGTGCCGCAAGGCCTTGAGGATCTGCGGATCCAGGAAGTCGGTCATGCGCGAGAAGGGCCTCGAGAGCACCGGCTCGAAGGCGGCCAGCTTGGCGCGGTTGTCGAGCATGAACTGCTGCAGCCCGGCGGCATCATGCGGGCAGAACTCGGCCACAGCCGCGGCGAGCTGCTGGGGATCGGACCACAGCCGCAAGTGATCGAAAGCGCCGTCCTCCCGCATGAAGGAAAGCCGGTAGAGCGGGTCGAGCCGCAACATCTCGACTTCGTTGCGAAAGTCGAAACCGCAGCTTTCGAACAGCTCTTCGATGATGCGCGGGTAGAGAAAGAAGGTCGGCCCCGCATCGAAGCGGTAGTCGCCCAACTCGAGCCGGCTGCAGCGACCGCCCACGCGCCCGCTGCGTTCGATCACCGTAACCTCCTGGCCCGACGCGGCGAGCAGCATTGCAGCGGCAAGCCCGCCCGGGCCGGCGCCAATGATGACAACCGAGCGCGACATCAGGCGCCGCTCAGTGCGCGAACGACACGACTGCGTTGCAGGCAGGACGGCCCGCGCAAGCGGACACCGTCGGTTCTCTCAAAACAGGGCCGACGCAAAGGCCGAGGCGAATACGTTAAGCGCTGAGCGCCGACCGTCTTGCAAGGCGTCCCGCAGCGAGCGGGCAAGTGAGCGGCAACCGAAGCCGCCACGGCATTGAAAGACATCTCCTGGTACTCCTTGATCCCGAAGACGAAAACCGTCTTGTACCGCAAACGCGCATTCCCGCACGCCTGAGTGCGCGCGCCTTGTGCGCGAGCTGTGGACGTGCGCCAGCGTAGACGCAGGCATGCGCCATGCTAGAAACGGAGTAAGAAATGTCCGCGTGACCGGGCGAACCGCAATGGCGCAGTAAACCCGCCGGATTGGTCGAAAGGCACATGGAACGCCGGCGCCAAGATGCCGGATGCCGGATGCCATGAGGAGCAACGCAATGACCATCAAAGCCACTGTGCAAGAGCCGTTTCCCTATGCCGGACCCGATGGTCCACAACCGACCGTTCCAAAAGGGCCGTGCAGCGTCGAGCCCCACGGCGACACGGTCACCCTGACTTGGAACGAAGGGCAAGGCGAGGCAACAGCGGTGATCAGCCGCGACCAGTTCGACCAGCAGGTGCACAGTGGAGGGATCACCTTGCTTCCATGACGCGCTCATGGCTGTCGTCAAAGCGCAGGAACCGCTTCTCCGTCGGAATCGGCCGCCCCGTGCGACGGCGGAGTGCCGCGCCGCGCACGTCAACTCATCGGTTGGACCTTGGCGCGCGTGATCGCGCCATCGGATCGGCCCTTGAGGTAAGCGTAGAGCTCGTCGAGGTTCTCCATGACCAGCGTGTTCGTGTTGAAGCTGGGCATGCCTTTGACCAGACGGCCATTGGTGAGCACGTCGACGAAATACGCCTTGTCGCGGACCTTCAGGCTTTCGATCAGCGAAGGCCCGACCATGCCCTCCTGGTTCGCACCGTGGCAGCGGTCGCATGCGGCAGCACGCCAAGTCCGAAAACCTTCCATCGTCGCCGCGTCGACTTTGTAGCCGTCCACCACTTGGTAGAGCTTGCCCTCGACGCTGCCGGCGCCAACTGCAGCGGAAGCGCCGCCGCCCGCTGGCGCACTGGCAGCGGTGATGTCCCCCGCAGTGTCGGCAGTCAACGTCACCTCGGCAGCAGCAGCGGGCGGTGTGTCGGTGGCAGGCGAGCCAGCACTGGCTGTCTGGGCCATCGGCGAGGGCATTGCCTCGTCGGCCGATGAGACCGATGACTGCGGCTGCGAAGCGGTATCGGGCGCGGAGGCTTCGGGGACCGGCGGCACCGCAATCGCGTCTGCCTCGGAAGCAGCCTCACGCGCGGCCGGGCTGACTTCGGCCGCCGGAGGATCAGTCCGGCTGCACGCGCTCAGCGCGAGGCAGGCCGAGAACAACAGCACCGCGACAATCGGCGACGGTGTCTGAATGGGAGTGTTCATATTGCTGTCCTGTCGAAAAATCGAATCTTCGAATAGCAATCGGCGCTCCTGTGAGGTGCCGGAGTCCCCGCATTGCAAGCACTGCAAGGCGCGCGCTAATGCGCCGGACTCTCGGCAATGGTTTGCGACGGTAAACCGCACGAAAACAGTAGACGTGTTTTTCCGTGCCACCCGCGAATCACGCCTGCGCTTTACCTTGCCGATTGACCGCAGCGCCTTGGCTTATGCTCCATTCCGCTGAAACTCATCGACAGGATCTTCCAGATGGCCAAATCTCTTGCGCAGCTCAAGAAGCAAATTGCGGCACTCGAACGACAGGCAGATACGATCAAGCAGAAGGAAACCAAGGATGTCGTCGCGCGCATCAAGGAAGCCATTGTCTTTTACGACCTCACTGCCGAACAACTCGGACTCGTGGGAGCGAAAAGACCCGGCCGCAAACCCGGCGCCGCCAAGAGCGGGCGCAAATCGGCTGCCACCGGCGGCAAACGCGCTTCCAAAGTGAAATACTGCGATGACGCCGGCAATAGCTGGTCAGGACACGGCCGCCGTCCGAAATGGTTTCTCGACGCCCTGGCCAGCGGAAAGACCGCGCAGGACATGACGGCCTGAGTCGTTACCGGCATTGCCGCCGGGGCTGAAGCGCCCGGCGTCTATTGCGCCGCCGCCGGCGCAGAGGCGCCGTGGGGCGCAGCAGCAGAGGCTGCCGCTGCCGCTGAAACAGCCGCTGCGCTCGCGGCCGCCTCGCTGAGGCTTGCTGCTTCCATTGCCTCATGGTGCTTGACACTGACGCACTCATCGACGAGGCGGCTTGCGGACTTGACGTTCAACAGCATCGACTTGGCGGTGATCTGCACCATCAGCGTTTCGCCCGTGACGTCTTCAAGCCGGATCGCGCCGGTGCTGGAGAGCACTGGCCGCATCACGTAGACGGCCTTGCCGAACTTCACGTTGACGTAACCGGGTTGCTCCGGCGAGATCGCCACGTCGACCGACTGTGCGAACTCGCACTGGTGTAGTCCGTAGAACACACGCTCGGCGGCCTCGAGCTGCTCGGGCGTTGCGGCCGCGAGCGGCGCCGGCGGCGCAGGTTTCTCCTTGCGCTGAAGCGCACGTCGGCTCGCCGGCTTGGCGGCCTTCGGCTTGGCCGGCTTGGCCGCAGCAGGCGGTTCGGTCACACCGCCGGCCGCGGCCGGCGCCGGCGCAAGCCCGAGTGCAAACAGCCCCACCGCCAAGCCCGTACGGAACAGGAAAGCGGAAAACGCGGGCGCGAACATTGAAAGTCGGAGGAGCGCCGGCTTCAACTGCGCGGCCCGACGGACTGCGCGCGGCTGACGCGAGTGGTGCCGCCCGTGGAGACCAGCACGACCTGGTCGCCCGGCTGGAAGTTCTCGTTGCCCTGCGCCTGCACGATGGCGCGGCGCTCGCCGTTGCGCAACTGGACCATGATCTCGTAGGCCTGTTCACGCGTGCCGAAGCGCTCGGCCGTGTTGCCGATGATTGCCCCGGCCACGGCGCCCAGCACGCCGACCGCGATCGCCTCGCGGCTGCCGCCCACCGAGCTGCCCGCCACGCCGCCGATCAC
>NZ_JACDCU010000305.1 GCF_013817365.1 Methylibium sp.
CGGCGATGCCGAGTCCCGCGCCATCGTGGCGCAGATGCGTGACGACGAGGCCCGCCACGCCCGAAGCGCCCAAGAAGCCGGCGCGGCCGCCCTGCCGGCGCCGATGCGCTGGCTGATGCGCGGCGCATCCAAGGTGATGACGACGGTCGCGCAGCGGATCTGAAATCGATCACCGTGGCACTGCGCGGCCCGGCTCAGAGATCGACGATTTCGACGGCGGTGGTCATCTCGGCCGTCTTGCCGAGCATTGCGCTGGCCGAGCAGTATTTCTCGTGCGAGAGCTGCACCGCGCGTTGGACTATGGCGGGCGACAAGCCGCGGCCACTGACGATGAAGTGCATGTGGATCCGCGTGAACACCTTCGGGTCCGTCGTTGCGCGCTCCGCCGTGAGGCGCACTTCACAGTCGCGCACATCGTGGCGGCCCCGCTTGAGAATGAGCACCACGTCGTAGGCCGTGCAGCCACCGGTGCCGGCCAATACCGTTTCCATGGGCCGCGGCGCGAGGTTGCGGCCACCACCATCGGGCGCGCCGTCCATGGCGATCAGGTGGCCGCTGCCCGTTTCGGCGTGAAAGGCCATGCCGGCCGCGGCTTGCCAGCGAACGGTGCATTCCATCCTCGATCTCCTTATGCTGAGGGCTGCAGATTGTGCCGTTCTGCCGCAATGGAGTCGCCAGCTCGAAGCCAGAGGGAACTGGTCCTCCTTGCCTCGAAGGGCGGCACTAGAATCCAGATGCGTTGCGCAGGCCGAGCCCGCGCGACATCGCTTGTCTCCTCCACCCTCCAACCGGTGGATTTCAGCCCAAGGCCTCGCGGCCTTGGGCTTTTTTTTGTGCGCTTTCAAGCCGGCTCGCCACCGCGCCGGGCTTTCGGTATGACGCAGGTTCCAACAAGCGCCTGCCTTATCATCGCGCCGCTTCGAAAGAGGAGACCCCGATGGCCCGCGCCGCGCGCCCCCCGATCCGTTCCGAAGTGCCCGCGCGCCGTGCCAGCCCCACTCCCGCCGGGTCGCCCGACTATCTGCGGCGCATCCTGACCGCCAAGGTCTATGACGTGGCCATCGAGTCGGCGCTGCAGCCCGCGCCCCAACTCTCCGAGCGCCTGGCCAACCGCGTGCTGCTCAAGCGCGAAGACGAGCAGCCGGTGTTCAGCTTCAAGCTGCGTGGCGCCTACAACAAGATGGCGCACCTGAGCCCGGCGCAACTGGAGCGCGGCGTGATCTGCGCCTCCGCCGGCAACCATGCGCAAGGGGTGGCGCTCTCCGCACGCAAGCTGGGCTGCCGGGCCCTGATCGTGATGCCCGTGACCACGCCGCAGCTCAAGATCGACGCGGTGCGTGCGCTGGGCGGCGAGGTGGTGCTGCACGGCGACAGCTACTCCGACGCCCATGCCCACGCGCTCGAACTGGAGCAAGCCCACGGCGCCACCTTCGTTCATCCCTTCGACGATCCAGACGTCATCGCTGGCCAGGGCACCATCGCCATGGAGATCCTGCGCCAGCACCAGGGGCCCATCGACGCGGTGTTCGTCGCCATCGGCGGCGGCGGCCTGATCTCGGGGGTGGCCTCCTACATCAAGGCCGTGCGGCCGGAGATCCAGGTCATCGGCGTGCAGACCACCGACTCCGACGCGATGGTGCGCTCCGTGCGCGCCGGCGAGCGGGTGCTGCTGCCCGACGTGGGGCTGTTCACCGACGGCACCGCGGTCAAGCTCGTCGGCGAGGAGACGTTCCGGCTGACTCGCGAGCTGGTCGACGGCTTCGAGATCGTCGACACCGACGCCGTCTGCGCCGCCATCAAGGACGTGTTCCAGGACACCCGGGCCATCCTCGAGCCGGCCGGCGCGATGGGGGTGGCGGCGATCAAGCAGTACGTCGCCCGAGAGCGTTGCGCAGGCCGCACCTTCGTGGCCATTACCTGCGGCGCCAACATGAACTTCGACCGGCTGCGCTTCGTGGCCGAACGCGCCGAGGTCGGCGAGGAGCGCGAAGCGCTGTTCGCTGTAACCATTCCCGAGGAGCGCGGCTCCTTCAAGCGCTTTTGCGAACTCGTCGGCCCGCGCAGCGTGACCGAGTTCAACTACCGGATTTCCGACGCCGAGCGGGCGCATGTGTTCGTCGGCCTGACCACCACCGCCCCTGGCGAATCGGCGCGCATCACCGACGGCTTCGCTGCTCAGGGCTTTCCCACCGTCGACCTGACCCACGACGAGCTCGCCAAGACGCACATCCGCCACCTCGTCGGCGGACGCTCCGAGCTGGCGCAGGGCGAGCGGCTGTTTCGTTTCGTGTTCCCTGAGCGGCCCGGCGCGCTGATGCGCTTTCTGACGCGCATGCACCCCGACTGGAACATCAGCCTCTTTCACTACCGCAACCAAGGTGCCGACTACGGCCGCATCCTCGTCGGCCTTCAGGTGCCCCCCGGCGAAGCGCAGGCCCTCGACGCTTTCCTGGCCTCGCTCGACTACCCCTGCGTCGAGGAGACCGACAACCCCGTGTACCGGCTCTTCCTGCGCTGAGCCTGGCACCGCTCGCTCGGCTCCGTCCACCCCCCCGGTCCGCCGGTCGCCGCCGTGCGATCCAGCGGGCACAATCGCGCGACTTCGAAGCCCACACCCTCATGTCCGTGCAGCGTTCCCTGATCGCCCCCACCGCCCATCCCCGGCTCGAAGACGCCCTGCGCCTGAAGCTGCAGCGTCGCGGCGAAACCGCCGGCAGCCTGGGCGAGCTCGAACCGCTCGCGGTGCGCCTGGGGCTGATCCAGAACACGCTCAAGCCGCGCCTGCATCAGCCGCAGCTGATGGTGTTCGCCGGCGATCACGGCCTCGTGGTCGAAGGTCTGACACCGCCCGGCGCCCCGACCCTGTCCCTGGTGACCGACCTGCTGGCCGGCCGGCTGCCGATGGCGGTTTTTTCCTTCATCCAGGGCATGAACATCAGCGTGATCGATGCCGGCCTGGCCGATGAACTGGGCCCGCACCCGGCCCTGCTGCAGCGCAAGATCGGTTTCGGCACCCGCAATGCGCGCTTCGCCGCCGCGATGTCGGTAGATCAGGCCCATGCCGCCATCCGCGCCGGCATGGAGATGGCCGACACCATGCCCGGCAACGTGCTGGCCTGCGCCGGCATCGGCATCGGCTCGCACGAAAGCGCGGCAATGCTGATCTCGCGCATTGCCGACACGCCGATCGCCGCCCTGCTGCAAACGCAGGGCGACGCGCCGTCGGAGCCGTTGCTTGGCGTGCTCGACGCGGTGCGGACACGGCACGAGGGCGTCACCGATCCGGTCGAAGTGCTCGCCGCCTTCGGCGGTTTCGAGATTGCCATGATGGTCGGTGCCATGCTGGTGGCCGCCAGCAAGCGCCACCTGATCATGGTCGACGGCGTGCCGGCCTGCGCGGCGCTGCTGGTGGCCTCGCGCATCGCCGCGCCGGTGACCGACTATGTTGTTTTCTGCCGCAGCCACAGCCACCCGGGGCTCGACCAGGCCATGGGAATCTTCCAGGCCAGCGCCTTGCTCGAACTCGGCATGGAAAGCACCGATGGCACCGGTGCCACTTTGGCTTGGCCGCTGATCCACAGCGCGGCAGCGCTGCTGAGCGAAGTGGTCGAAGGAGAAGATGCAGGCCCGACGCTGCCGTCTTCGGTGTTGATGCCGGAGGCCGCCGAAGCAACGCGCAGCGGACCGCGCTCGCTATGAACTTCAGGCCGGGCGACGACGAAATGTCTGCGTGCCAGCCGCCGCTTCGCCGCGCTAGCGGCGGTTGATGCGATTGTCGGCCGGGTCGGTCTCGTAGGCCGACTGGCCGCTGTCGGGCGCGGGCGCCAGCGGGTCGGGCGAGGGTGGCGCCACGAATTCGGACTGCTCGGGCGGTTCGAACTGTCCCGGATATTCGGGCGGCGCGGGCACGGCGGCCGTGGGAGAAAAGGAGGGCGCCGGCGGCAGACTGCCGGTGGCCGCCGGGACCAGCGGCGGCAGTTCCAGCCGAACCGCGGCCAAGCCTTCCGACGGCCCAATCGTGGCGCCGCGGCGGGCGACCGCCTGAAGCACCAGCTTGTCGTCGACCGCCGAGCCGATCCGGAAAGGCCGCGGCGGCTTGCCGTCCACGGCAATGAGCGCGATGCCTTCGCCAGCGCCACGCTCGCCGGCTTGGGGTGCCATCACGCCCACCAGTTTGAAGCGGCTGGCCAAGCCCGGCTCGGTCGGCGAGGGGGCGTCGGCCGCCGCCGGCGTCGCGAACAGGCGCATGACATCGCCCCGCAGCACCATGGCTGTGGACACCGGCTGGACGGAAGCGGGCAGCGGCGGGGCCGCGACGCCGACACGCAGGCCCCAATAGGCCAAACATGCCGCAACAGCGGCCCACAAGAAGAACGCAACAATACGGGCTGACATGGCACGCGATTATGATGGACAGGCCCCCACACACGACGGTTGCAGAGCGCCGTCCGAGCTCACAAATGACGCCTGTTCACTCTTTCCCGCGCCGTTGCGTGCGCGGCTTCACGCTGATCGAGCTGATGGTGGTGTTGGTCATCATCGGCGTGCTGGCCGCGCTGATCGTGCCCAATGTGCTGGAGCGTGCAGACGACGCGCGCGTCACCGCCGCGCGCACCGATGTCAATAATCTGATGCAGTCGCTCAAGCTGTACCGCCTGGACAACCAGCGCTATCCCACTGCCGAACAGGGGCTGCAGGCGCTGGTCGCCAAACCCACCGCCACGCCGGTGCCGCCGAACTGGAAGCCCTATCTCGAAAAGCTGCCGAACGATCCCTGGGGTCGCCCTTATCAGTACGTGAACCCGGGCGTGAAGGGGCAGGTCGACGTGTTCAGCTTCGGCTTCGACGGGCAGTCCGGCGGCGAAGACCGCGACGCCGACATCGGCTCCTGGCAGTGAACAGCTGGCGCGCAGCGCCCGAAAGCCCTTCGTGACACGGCTGCCTCGCGCGGGACGCGGCTTCACGATCGTGGAATTGCTGATCGTGGTGGCGGTGATCGCCATCGCCTCCTCCGTCGCTGTGCTGGCGTTGCGCGATCCCTCGGCCACGCGCCTGGAGCGCGAGGCGGCGCGGCTCGCCGCCCTGCTCGAGTCGGG
>NZ_JACDCU010000306.1 GCF_013817365.1 Methylibium sp.
ACAACAGGTTCGCATTGATACCGCCCTCAAGCGCGATGCCGGACACGGACGCGCCGGGCCGCAGGCTGCGCTCGATCAACTCGCGCTTGAGCGCCGAACTGTGTTCGCGCCGGCGGCGCTTGGCTTGCGTGGCTTGCTCGGACATGGTGTGCACTGAGGGGCTTGGTGCACACCATCCCGGGCACGCACGATCCAGTTGATCGTGCTCATTCGACCTCGGCCAAGCAATAGGGCCTTGAGACCGCGCTTACGGAACTTGGGAGCTTTCATGCAGAACCGCGACCCGCTGACTGGCGCGCATCAGAAGATATCTATTAGCCGCAACTCAGCGCAGGCTCATGAGCCTGAGCCAGCCTTTCAATGCGACATCGGCGCCGGCAAATAGTGGCAGCTTGTCGCTTGCCATCCAGCAGCATTGTCCTAAAGTTGTTGTGATTGGCACGCTGTGATCGCTTCAGATCACACACGGGTTGCCAACCGTTGTTGTCAGCGACAACTAGCGCGGATGGTTCCCATGACTCTTGGACGATTGCTTCGCCTCATCGTGTCCGCCTGCGCATTTTTCGCATTTAGCATTTCATTAGCTTCTGCGCAAAGCTGTCGGTGGGCTGGGACCGCACCGTTTTGTGGCGGCGAATGCGGTGGCAACGAGAGCGAGGTTGCGAGGTTCGAAACGCTTCCCGAATTTTGGGTCTATCCGTCCCGGGTCGATCCGCGCCGGCGTACCTACGCAGCCGGCCTGTACACCCACGTGCGCGACCGATGGGGCATCGTCTACGACCAACCTATCGTGCTCAACGAACGACAGGCCGGTGTCGCCATCGAGGGCATCGAGCAGCACAACAACGCGGCAGATCGCATTCGGATTTCCCTGCTGGCGGTCGACACGCACGGATACACGAATCCTGCGATGTCCATCGCCAAGCTGCTGGGCTTTGATCTGTGCCCGCGGCTGAGGGACCTGGCCGAGCGAAAGCTCTTCATGCCGCGAGGGTTCACCATCCCGGAAGGTTTGGAGGCCGTCACGCTCCGGCGCGTGTCCTTGGCTGCCATCGAGCGCGGCTGGGACGAACTGCTGCGCTTGGCGGCGTCCCTCCGCTCCGGCCGTGTCTCCGCAACATTGGCTTTGCAGCGTTTCGGGTCGGCCGCCCAGGGGGATCCGTTGCACCGGGCAGCTGAGCACATGGGCCGGTTGCTGCGAACCGTGTTCCTTTGCGACTACATCGCCATCGAAGACTTCCGACGCGAGATCCACACCTTGCTCAATCGTGGCGAATCAGTGCACCAGCTTCAGCGCGCCGTGTACTCGGGCAAGGTAGCGCCCGAGCGCGGCCGGCGCCGGGACGAGATGCGCGCCATCTCGGGCTCGCATGCCCTGCTGACTAACATCGTGCTGGCGTGGAACACCAGCCGGATGCACGAAGTGGTCGAGCGGCTCAAGCGCGACGGCACGCGAGTCGAAGACGACTGGCTGCGTCGCATCGGACCGGCACATTTCTCGCACATCAACTTCCGCGGCACGATGCGGTTCGGCGTGGAGAAGTACGCCGAGGCTTTGGTGCAGCGCGGGCCGCGCTACCCAGCCCGCGTGGCTTCGTGACAAGGCCAACGGCATCATTCCGCCTGCAGACAGCTCGCCCGCTGGTTCACCGACGTTGACAACAGTTGTCAAACCACTCAAGATTGCGCCATGAGCCGCCAAACGATGAGCTTTGCGCTTCCTGAATCGATGCGGGAGTACATCGACAACAGGGTCACCGCAGGCAACTACGGCAACACCAGTGAGTACATCCGCGACTTGGTGCGCCGTGACCAGGAGGAGCAGGCCAAGAAGCGCCTTCGTGATCTCATCGAAGAGGGGCTAGCGTCCGGGCCCGGTCGACGTCGCACCAAGGCGGACGAGAAGGAACTGCTGGCCATTGCTCGTGGCGAGATCGATTGAAGCCGGCGGTACTGCGACCGCAGGCGCTGCGCGACCAGCAAGGCGAGGTCCGCTACTACCGCAAGGAAGGCGGCGCCCGTGTCGCGGTGAGAGTGGTCAAGGCCACCAACGCCGCGCTGGACCAGATCGAACTTGACCCCGGCATCGGCTCGCCTGTGCTCGGAAAGCGACTGGGTATTCCCGGGCTTCGGACCTGGCAAGTCGCGAAGTTCCCGCTGCTGTGGTGCTACTTCGAGCGCGCCGACCATCTGGATGTGGTCCGGCTGCTGGGTGAGCGTCAGGACATTGCGACGATCTTGGGCGTCGAGTTCACCGCGAGCTGACGGCGCGCGATTTGCCTCGAAGGGCGGGCCGTCAGTGACCGGTCTCCGCTCTTCTGTTTGCCGGGATGGTCGACCGGACCCGACCCACAGCGGTCAACGGCGCACTGGTTCGTAGCGTCTGAAAGCAGTCGATCAACGCTTGAGCTTAGCTCCATGGGCGCCTTTCACTTGACCCAGGTCGGCAGCTGATTGCTGGCCAATGCACCGGCATCTTGATTCTGGCCAAGCTCGGACTCCTGGGTCGCGTGCGGGCGTGGAGGGACCTGACGACCGCGCCATGAAGGCAAGAGGCCGGCGTAGAGGTCCTGAACGAGTCTTGCTACGCGAGCGGCAACGTTGCCACCGCGGGTGGGTGCCTCGCATCGTAATACCTGCCGGCCTAGATCATCGCCCGGGCCGCGGTGGCCGCAGAGGCGACCCACTACGTCGCCCACATGGGGAGGGGGGAGGAGAAGGACGCACACGTTGCCAACCCGCTCAAGAACATCACGCCGTATTTGCCGCGATGACGCCTGCGAGCTGGTCTGCTGGACGGCATGGCACGTGCATACACTCTTGACATGCAACTGCCCATATCCATTGACGTGGGGCAATCTGGCACTCTTCAATCTCAGATTGTTAGGCAACTGCGTGCGTTGATCCTCGAAAGGCGCTTGCCGCCTGGCACAGCGGTGCCAGCGACCCGAGACTTGGCGCACCAACTTGGCGTGTCGCGCAACACGATCACCGCGGCCTACGAGAGCCTCATCGACGAAGGCTACCTTCGGACCGAGAAGACTGTCGGCACCTTCGTGTCGGAGAACCTGCCTGATGACGCGGTCCGGCCGTCGGCGTCCACCGAGATGGAGCCGCGGAGTGGCGGCCTTCACCGCGCGCTGGATCTGGCGCTGCCGTGCGGTATCCGCGGGCCCTCGGGCCTGCACCGGCCGACGCCGCGGCAGATCGACATCGATTTCGTGTTCGGACGTACAGCGCCGCGTGCCTTTCCCGAAAAGATCTGGCGCCGCATCGTGACAGACTGTCTCGGTGGCGCCGCCGAGCGCATCACCGAGTACGGCGATCCCGCCGGCCTCCCCGACTTGCGCCAGCTCATCGCGAGTTCGCTCGGTCCGGCCAGGAGCATGGTCTTCTCGGCAGACCAAGTGCTGATGGTCGCGGGCTTCCAGCAAGGCATCAACCTGGCCGCGCGAGGGCGCCGGAGGAGCTGTCGACCTGGTTCAGGGCCGGGGAGAGCTTTTCCAGGAAGAGGACGGCGCCTTCGGCGGCTGTTGCCGGGTCTTGTCGGGCGACCGCACGGATTTCCGCGAGGGCTTCGTGGATGCGCTCGATCGCGAGCTTGGAGCCCTTCCAGCCGAACGCAGCGCGGCGGAAGCGAGCGCGGAATGCCCAGGGATGCATCAGAGCGACCTTGTCGTCGAAGGCGCACGGCGCCCTGTTGCCAGGCTTCGTGCAGGGCTGCTGCCGTGAGCGCCTGGCCGTCGGCGGCCAGTCGTTCCAGCAGCCGGTCTGGTGCGGGTGCCGAGCGCAGCGTGGACCGCAAGGCGGCGAACGCGGAAGCGACGGCTGCGGGATCACGCTGGAACCGATCCAGCAAGAAGGCGTCCGGGCGCTGGACCTCGATGCCGAGGGTGGCGAGCTTGCGCACACCAAAGTCGCGGATGTTCTTGGTGACGAGGCTGACGACCCGGGTGTCGGGATAGAAGTCACCGGCCAGGATGGCACTGGCGCAGGCGGCGATGTGGGCGTCCTTGGCAGAGCGCAGGGCCGGCGCCACGCTGGCGAACTGCACCTGGACCCGCTGCGTCGGGATCTCCGCCTGCGGCAATGCAGCCCGCATGAGTTGTTCGTGGCGGCGTGCCGATTCGGCATCCGGCTTGCGGCCGGTGTCGACGAGTGCACGGCTCAGCTCGTCCAGGATCAGCGGGCTCCAGTGCAGCCGGATGAGTCCATGGTAGTCGAGGTGAATCAACACACCGCGGGTGGTCGCGCCGAACAGGGTGTCGGCGTCGGCGACGACAGGGATCACGGATCTCAGCCCGCGAAGATCTCGCTGTCGAGGTCGGTGCCGAGCTGGCCCAGGGCCTTGCGGCGTCGGGTCTGCTCTTGGCGGTGCCAGGCCAGGACGGCGGACTTGAGGACACGTCGCTGGTTGCCCACCTGCTGATGCAGGGGGATGTCGCCGGCTTCGATTCGGGCCACGATGTACGGCCGGGAGACTCCGACCAGGTCAGCCGCCTCCTGTGTGGTGAGGACCGAGTCCGCCGCTGGTTCGGACTTGGTGACGGAGGTCTTTCGGATGCTGCCGCTGATCGCCGGATGTTGGAAGAGCTGGGCGAACTCGCCCTTGATCAACCGCGTGGCCTGGGGTGTCAGCTTGACGTGGCGCCGTACGGCCTCGACCAAGGGGTCGATGTCGATGTTCACCGACAGCGCCGGGGGGGCGATGCGGGATGCAGCTTCGATGGGCTTGCGGGCGGTCTTCATACGACTGAGTTTAGCAGGCTTACTCGAAATACTCGAATTTCGCGAAACAGCGAGCAAGGTTGGTGCTGGGTAGGAGAGGTGTGGCGGCGGACGGTGCGGTGTTGGGCGTTGTGCTGGTGCTGGGTAAGCGCGGCCTCAAGGCCCTCTTGACGCTGTCCCATTGGGTGGGGCGACGATGCTCAGACGTCGAGCACTTGCCGCAGTGCGTGGAATGGCACTCGCCAAGTCCCGCCCTCACCGGTGCCCAGGGTGGCCGTACGTTGGTTGATGCGTACGATCACGCCCGTGATGTTGCGACCCTCTCGATCGTCGAACGTGACGGTGTCGCCTCGTT
>NZ_JACDCU010000307.1 GCF_013817365.1 Methylibium sp.
ATCCTCGACGGTGCCATGGGCACCATGATCCAGCGCTACAAGCTCGGCGAGGCCGATTACCGCGGCGAGCGCTTCAAGGACCATCCCAAAGACCTGAAGGGCAACAACGAACTGCTGCAGTTCACGCGGCCCGATGTCATCACCGAGATCCACGAGGGCTATCTCGCGGCCGGCGCCGACATCATCGAGACCAACACCTTCGGGGCGACCTCGATCGCTCAGGACGACTACGGCTTGGGGGCGGTGGCCGGCGAAATGAATCTCGTCGCCGCGCAATTGGCCCGCGCGGCTTGTGACAGGTTCAGCACCCCGGACAAGCCACGCTTCGTGGCTGGCGCCCTGGGCCCGACACCGCGCACGGCCAGCATCAGCCCGGAGGTCAACGACCCGGCGGCACGCAACGTGACGTTCGAGGCGCTGCGCGAGGCGTATCTTGAACAGGCCCAGGCCCTGCTCGACGGCGGCGCCGACCTGTTCCTGGTCGAGACCATCTTCGACACCCTCAACGCCAAGGCTGCGATCTTCGCGATCGACGAGCTGTTCGAGCTGACCGGCGAGCGCCTGCCGGTGATCATCTCCGGGACCGTGACCGATGCCTCCGGCCGCATCCTCAGCGGCCAGACGGTCAGCGCGTTCTGGCATTCGGTGCGCCACGCCAAGCCGATCGCGGTGGGCCTGAACTGCGCGCTCGGCGCCGCGCTCATGCGGCCCTACATCGAGGAGCTGGCCAAGGTGGCCGGCGACACCTTCGTCTCCTGCTACCCGAACGCCGGCCTGCCCAACCCGATGAGTGACACCGGCTTCGACGAAACGCCGGACGTCACCGGCGGGCTGGTCGAGGGTTTCGCGAAGGCGGGCTTTCTCAACATCGCGGGCGGCTGCTGCGGCACCACGCCGGAGCACATTGCCGAGATCGCCAAACGCGTGAGTGCCTACAAGCCACGGGCGCGCAACGAGCGTTGGCTGGGGGTGACCGCTGAGGCGGCCTGAACCCTGCGACCTGGCCGGCACCGATGCGCGTTGCACCGCGCCGGCGAATGCAAAAGAGCGGATGCGCTAACGCGCCGTGGGACGGTCGCTGACCACGATCTCCAGCACGCCACCGACCGCCTGGCCCACGCCGACGATGCGCGAGACCGGCACGCCACGGCCGATCAGGTAGTCGCGTGTGCTGGCGCCGCGTTCCTGCACCAGCCGCGGCGAGGCGTCGTCGCCGGCCGGCACGCCGACGCGCAGTTCGGTGGTCGCGGCCTGCGGCTTGAAGCCGACGGCCAGCTGATCCAGCACCGCGGCCAGCGCCGGCTTGACGGCGGCGCGGCCGGGGTCGAAGGAGAACCTGGCCGGTACTTCGACACGCAAGCGCTGGTCTTCGGTCGCTTCGATCACCACCGGCGTGCCGCTCAAGGCGTTCTTCAGGCGCGAGCGCTGCGATTCGAGCGCGGGCGACAGGCCCGAGCCGAACAGGCCGCCGAGCGAGGGCACGACATCCGGGCGGCCCGCCGGGTCGGTGGCGCAACCGGCCAGGGTGGCCATGAAGGCCACTGCGCAAAGGGTGAGTTTCGGGTTCATTTTCATGGCGAGGATTCCAACCGCTGCCACTGTGCCGCGCAAGCGGGAGGCCCCGCAGGCGGGTGAGGTTTTGTAAGTGTGAGGCCACGCGCGCGACGCCGAATGCGGCAGCCGTTGCGATAGCCAAGGCACGCGCGAGCCGAAACGTGGCCTTGGATGCCGGGTTGAATCCTCGCCGCGAGCGTCCCCGCGACTTCCAATCGCGCCACTAAAATACCGGCTTCTCGAGGAGCGTTGCGACAACCTTCATCCCATGAAGGTTGCCAGGCTCGAGGCGGGGTGCCGCAGGCGCCCTTTGCAACGGCGCTCACCCGTCCGCCGCCCGGCGGGCTGCGGGTGGGCCGCAGCACCGGGTGCGACGTCTGGCTGGTGCCCTCGCGATGACCGTTTCCGCCGCTTCCACTGCTCTGCACCTGCCGCCGATGCGGCTCTCGGGCCTCGAGCCGTTCGCCATCGGCGCCGAGTCGCTGTTCGTCAACATCGGCGAGCGCACCAACGTCACCGGCTCAAAAGCCTTCGCGCGGATGATCCTCGCCGGACAGTTCGAAGAAGCGCTGGCGGTCGCGCGCCAGCAGGTCGAGAACGGCGCGCAGGTCATCGACGTGAACATGGACGAGGCCATGCTCGATTCGAAGGAAGCGATGGTGCGCTTCCTGCACCTCATCGCCTCCGAGCCGGAGATCGCGCGCGTGCCGATCATGATCGACAGCTCCAAGTGGAGCGTGATCGAGGCCGGCCTCGCGTGTATCCAGGGCAAGGGCATCGTCAACTCGATCTCCATGAAGGAGGGCGAGGGCGAGTTCCGCCGCCAGGCCAATCTCGTGCGCCGCTACGGCGCCGCCGCGGTCGTGATGGCCTTCGACGAGAAAGGCCAGGCCGACACCTTCGCGCGCAAGACCGATATCTGCGCGCGCGCCTACAAGATCCTGGTGGAGGAAGTCGGCTTCGCGCCCGAGGACATCATCTTCGACCCCAACATCTTCGCGATCGCCACCGGCATCGAGGAGCACGACAACTACGCGGTCGATTTCATCGAGGCCACGCGATGGATCAAGGAAAACCTTCCGGGCGCCAAGGTAAGCGGCGGGGTGAGCAACGTGTCGTTCAGCTTCCGCGGCAACGAGCCGGTGCGCGAGGCCATCCATACCGTGTTCCTGTACCACGCCATCCAGGCCGGCATGGACATGGGCATCGTCAATGCCGGCATGGTGGGCGTGTACGACGAGCTCGATCCCGAGCTCAAGGAGCGCGTCGAGGACGTGGTGCTCAACCGCCAGCCGGCCTACAAGCCGGGCGAGGCGCAACTGTCACCGGGCGAGCGTCTGATCGAGATTGCCGAGCGCGCCAAGAGCGTCGGCAAGGTCGACAGCGCCCGGCTGGCCTGGCGCGCCGGTGATGTGAACGCGCGGCTCTCGCACGCGCTGATCAATGGCATCACGGACTTCATCGTCGTCGACACGGAAGAAGCCTGGGTGGCCATCCAGGCCGGCGGCGGCCGTCCGCTGCACGTGATCGAGGGCCCGCTGATGGCCGGCATGAACATCGTCGGCGACCTGTTCGGCCAGGGCAAGATGTTCCTGCCGCAGGTGGTCAAGAGTGCGCGCGTGATGAAGCAGGCAGTGGCCCACCTGCTGCCCTACATCGAGGAGGAGAAGAAGCTGCTGATCGAAGGCGGCGGTGAGGCCAGGGCCAAGGGCAAGATCGTCATCGCCACCGTCAAGGGCGACGTGCACGACATCGGCAAGAACATCGTCACCGTCGTGCTCCAGTGCAACAACTTCGAAGTCGTCAACATGGGCGTGATGGTCCCGTGCCAGGACATCCTCGCCATGGCCAAGGCCGAGGGCGCGGACATCGTGGGCCTCTCGGGCCTCATCACGCCCAGCCTCGAAGAAATGCAGCACGTGGCCGCCGAGATGCAGCGCGACGACTACTTCGTCAGCCGCAAGCTGCCGCTGCTCATCGGCGGCGCCACCTGCAGCCGCGTGCACACGGCGGTGAAGATCGCGCCCAAGTACGAAGGCCCGGTGGTCTACGTGCCCGATGCTTCGCGCAGCGTGGGCGTGTGCTCCGACCTACTCTCCGATGAGCGCGCCGCGAAGTTCATCGACGATCTCAAGGTGGACTACGACCGCGTGCGCGAGCAGCACGCCAACAAGAAGGCCGTGCCCATGGTTACCCTGGCCCAGGCGCGCGCCAACAAGACGCCGATCGACTGGTCGGCCTACACGCCGCCGGCGCCCAAGTTCATCGGACGACGGGTGTTCAACAACTACGACCTGAACGAGCTGGCTGCCTGCATCGACTGGGGGCCCTTCTTCCAGACCTGGGACCTCGCGGGGCCCTTCCCCGAAATCCTGCGCGACGAGGTGGTCGGCACCGAGGCCCAACGCGTCTTCAGCGATGCCAAGCGCATGCTGCACCGGCTGATCGAAGGCCGCTGGCTACAGGCGCACGGCGTCATGGGCCTGTACCCGGCCAACACCGTGGGCGACGACGACATCGAGATCTACACCGACGAAACCCGCAGCGAAGTGCTGATGACCTGGCACGGCCTGCGCATGCAGACCGAGCGGCCGGTGATCGACGGGGTGCGCCGCGCCAACCGCTGCCTGGCCGACTTCATCGCGCCCAGGGGGGCGAAGCCCGACTACATCGGCCTGTTCGCAGTGACCGGCGGCGTCGGCACGGAAAAGAAGGTCGCGCAATTCATGGCCGACCTCGACGACTACTCGTCCATCACGCTCAAGGCGTTGGCCGACCGGCTGGCCGAGGCCTTTGCCGAGCGCCTGCACCAGCGCGTGCGCACCGAGTTCTGGGGCTATGCGCCCGACGAGGCGCTGAGCACCGAGCAACTCATCAAGGAGGCCTACCGCGGCATCCGCCCGGCGCCGGGTTATCCGGCGTGCCCCGACCACACCGTCAAGCGCGAGATGTTCCGCGTGCTGCGGGCCGATGAGGCGCAGATGGGGTTGACCGAGAGCCTGGCGATGACTCCGGCGGCCAGCGTCAGCGGCTTTTACCTCGCGCATCCAGAGGCGGCCTATTTCAACGTTGGCAAGATCGCACAGGATCAACTGGACGACTGGGCGCAGCGCACGGCGTCGAGCCAGGACGACGCTCGCCGGGCGCTCGCGCCGCTGTTGTGATCGCGGCGCTGGCGCGCTGGCGTTGCAGTCGCTGACGCCACTCACAACTGGCATCAAGGCTGACGGAGCGCGGCCACACAGCTCGTGACATATGCCGCAACGCGTCGTGCGGCCGGGCTGGGGCGTGAACTGCATCACGCCTGCCCGAGTGCCACGTGCAGGGCATGGAAGCTGCGGTCCTCCTTTCCGCAAGCTGGCACGCATTCGCCGGCACGGCGGGAGGCCCATGAGAAAAGAACACGACGGCGCCCTGCGGCGACCCTGGCGCACGCTCGCCTGCAGCGTGTTGCTCGCCCTCCTGCTCGCTGCCTGCGGCGGCAGCGGCGGCGGCAACGAGGCGGGCGGTGACGAGCCCCCGCC
>NZ_JACDCU010000308.1 GCF_013817365.1 Methylibium sp.
GCTGGAACTCGAGACCGACCCGCGCCCAGTCCTCGGCGGGCAGCGCTGCCAGCTCGTCCAGGCCGAGCACCGGCGCGTCGGCGGCATCGAAGGCGCGGCGCAGGGCCCCGTCGAGCGAGGCCAGCTCGCCGATGTCGGGATCGTTCGGGCAGGCTTTGAATAGCCAGTCGGCGAAGGCTGCACCGAACCAGCGCAGGTTGGAATCAGTGGACGGGTGCGCCGCCACATAAGCGCGCGCGGCAGCGTCGAAGCCCGTCGCCCAGATAAGCGAGGGTGTGGCCGTAGCCGTCGCGCAGCGCGTCAATCAGGCGGGCGCGGTAGGCGTTGTGATAGATCGCCAATCGCCGCTCGACGCCGATTCGGCCGCCCTGGGCCACCGCGCCGGCGAAGTCGCTCGGCTCGTCCAACAGGTGGCGCTGGAACGCCCCCTGCAGCGCTTCCAGACCGATCGAGGTGGCCGTGGGTGTCATGCAGCCTCGCAGTAGGCGCGGGCCAGGGTTTCGGCCGCAATGGTTCGGGCGGTGTGGAGCTCGCCCCGATCAGCTCCGGCAGCGGCGGGATGCGGTCGTCGCGCTCGATCATCGTGGCCACGTTGCCGAAGCGCTTCAAGGCGGCCCGGTAGAGCGCCCAGACGGGATCGGCCACCGGATGGTCGTGGGTGTCGATCAGGTGGTCGCCGTGATCGGTGTGGCCGGCGAGGTGAATCTGCTGCACGCGGTGCGCCGGCATGGCAGCCAGGTAGTCGAGCGCATCGAAGCCGTGGTTGACGCTGCTCACGTGTATGTTGTTGAGGTCGAGCAGCAGCAGGCAGTCGGCCTCCTCGCACACCCGGTTCACGAACGCCCATTCGCTCATGCTCGAAGAGCGGAACTCGAGGTAGCTCGACACGTTCTCGATCAGCAAGCGCTGGCCGAGCGCGTCCTGCACCTGCTTCAGGTTGCGCACCACCACCTTCAAGGCCTCCTCGCTGTAGGGGAGCGGCAGAAGATCGTGGATCTGGCGGCCATGCACGCCCGTCCAGCACAGGTGATCCGAAATCCACAGCGGCTTCACGCGGCGGGCGAGCGCGGCCAGCGCCTTCAGGTGCTCGGGATCGGGCCCCGCCACCGAGCCGATGGACATCGAAACGCCGTGCATCACCATCGGGTAACGCGCGCGGATGTCGTCGAGCATGCGCAGCGGCTTGCCGCCAGGCACGAGGTAGTTCTCGGCAATGATCTCCAGCCAGTCCACCGGCTGTGCTGCTTGGAGAAAAGCGCCGTAATGGGCGGTGCGCAGGCCCAGGCCGAAGCCGGGGGAAGGCGAGGTCAGCGGGGGCAGGGCGGGCGTCATGGTGGATGTGCAGCGCCCCGATGCCGCGATGAGGCGCCGGGGCGTCGTTCGCTCGTGACGCTTACTTGGCGGCGAGGTCGCCGATGGTGCCGCCCGCCTCGAAGCAGGCTTTGGCGGCCATGCCTTTGAAGCCGTGGCCCTTGCAGCCGTTCTGGCCCTTGCAGGCGTTCTCGGCGGTCTTGCAGTCGCTGTTGCCCTTGCACTCGTGCACGCCGTAGCAATGCACCTTGTCGCTGGCGGCCACCGCCAGGCCCGAACTGCCTGCCGGTGCCTGAGCAGCGAAGGCCGCGGTGGACAGGGCGAACAAGGCGGCGGCACAGGCCAGCGAGCTGGAAGAGGTCTTGGTCATGAGGGAGGCTCCGGTGAACGTGATGGATGGGGGACAAGCTGCTGCGACCGGCAGCGCCGGTGCACGCACAGCGGGTCGGATCGACCTGCCCCCAGCAGTCGCTCAGCGTTGAGCGCCCTTTTCAAGCGGCGCGAGAAATCTTTTCCCGCGCGGCTTGCCGTCAGGCTTGCGGCGGAATGCGCAGCACCTGGCCGGGGTAGATCTTGTCGGGGTGCGACAGCATCGGCTTGTTGGCTTCGAAAATCACCGTGTACTTGTTCGGGCTGCCGTAGAACTCCTTCGACACCTTCGACAGGGTGTCGCCCTTGACGACCGTGTAGTACTTCGCCTCGGCGGTCGGCTCGGCCACGGTGAGCATGTCGTTGACCGAAGACACGCTGGCGACGTTGCCGCAGCACAGCAGCACCTTCTCCTTGGTTTCCTGATCCGGCGCCTGGCCCGACACGGTGACGGTGCCGCTCGCGCCGTCGAAAGCCACTTTCAGGTCGTCGACCTTCAGGCCCATGCTGCCCACGTAGGTGGCGATCGCCGCGCCGGCCTTCTCGTTGAGCTGCGCCACGTTTTCGGGGCTCGGCGCTTGCGCGGCCGCTTCCGGCGCCGCCTTGGCCTCGCTTTTGCCGAACAGCTTTTCGCCGGCGTCCTTGATGAAACTCATCAAACCCATGGTGCATTCCTCGCAAGTTGATGGAGTGGCCACTGTAAGACCTGTTCAGGACGGTGGTGTGACCCGGGCACTGCTGCGCAGGGGGCAAGGCCGGCCAGCCGCTCGGGCAGGCCGATCGGTGACTAATCGCCGGGGGCGGGCCCCGTGTCACGGTCCGATCCCTTCAGAGAGCGGCGCCGCCGCCGATGACCGAGACAGCATTCACCGCCCAACCGCCATGCCCGACTTCATCGGCTCTGTCGTGCGCCTCACCGGCTACCGCGACCGCGACCTCATCAACACCACCATGGTGTCGATGCTGGCCGACTGGCTCGCCCCGCTGGCGATCAGCCTGTACCGCAGCGTCGGCGAACCCACGGACCTGCGGATGCTGCTGCAGGCGGGCCAGCAGCGCGGTCAGCCGGCACTGCGCGGCGATCCGCCGTGGGCGCCGCTCGATGCGTTGCCGGCGGCGCTCGATTGGCCCGAGCACCACGGTGCGCTGGTCACCGGCGAGCCTGTGCTGGGCGTGCCGACGAAGCGCTGCGACGAGGCCGGCGCGCCGGCGCTGCTCAACGTGTTCCCGATCTGGATGGGCCAGCAGCGCTTCGGCGTGGTTGAGGTGGTGAGCGAGAAGCCCTTGAGCGACGAGCAGTGCAAGCTGGTCATCGGCTTGCTGCAGGTCTATCGCAACCACATCGGTCTGCTGGACTACAGCGAGCACGACATGCTGACCGGCCTGCTCAATCGCAAGACCTTCGACGCACAGTTCGCAAAGGGACTCGGCGCCGTGGGGCGGTCCTCGGCGGGTGCCTCCTGTGCGCTGTGGCTGGGCGTCATCGACATCGACCACTTCAAGCGCGTCAACGACGCGTTCGGCCATTTGATCGGAGACGAGGTGCTGCTGCTGGTCGCGCGCCTCCTGCGAAGCGCTTTCCGCCACGGCGACCGGCTCTACCGTTTCGGCGGCGAAGAGTTCGTGGTGGTGCTGCGCGCCGAAGAACGCGCTCACGCCGCGCTTGCCTTCGAGCGCTTTCGCACCCGCATGGAGACGTTCGCCTTCCCGCAGGTCGGCCCCGTGACCGCCAGCGCCGGCTTCACGCGGCTTCGCCCGCTCGACATCGCCAGCGGTGCTTTCGAGCGTGCCGATCAAGCGGTCTATCACGCCAAGCAGAACGGCCGCAACCGCGTTTGCTGCCACGAGCTGCTGGTCGAATCGGGCGAGCTCACCGACACGGGCAAGAGCGGCGAGATAGAGCTGTTTTGAGTCTTCGAAACGCGCACTCGCCGTGATCGGCGCGAGCAGCGCCTTTTCCGATTCCGCGTCTACTTCGCCGCCTTCACGACCGCATAGCGCTCCAGCGTCTTCGCGCGTGCCACGTCGTGTTCCACGACCGGCTGCGGATAGTCCCGGCCCAGCTCGATGCCGGCCGCGACCAGCTCCACCGGCTTGGCGCGCCACGGCGCGTGCAGCAGCGCATCCGGCAGGGCGGTGAGCCGCGGCAGGTAACGGCGGATGAACTTGCCCTGCGGATCGAATTTCTCGCTCTGCGTGACCGGGTTGAAGATGCGGAAGTAGGGCTGCGCGTCGCAGCCGGTGGAGGCCGCCCACTGCCAGCCGCCGTTGTTGGCAGCAAGGTCGTAGTCGTTGAGCTTCTCGGCGAAATAGCGTTCGCCCCGGCGCCAGTCGATGCCGAGGTCCTTGGTGAGAAAGCTCGCCGTCACCATGCGCAGGCGGTTGTGCATGTAGCCGGTCTGGTTGATCTGCGCCATCGCCGCGTCGACCAGCGGGTAGCCGGTGCGGCCTTCGCACCAGGCCGAGAAGAGGGCGTCGGCGCGCTTGCCGTGTTCCCACTTGATCTTGTCGTATTCGGGCTTGAAGCTGGCGTCCACGACGCGCGGGTGGTGGTGCAGCACCTGCTGATAGAACTCGCGCCAGATCAGCTCCGAGAGCCACACCTCGGCCCCGCGTGCTGCTTTCGCGGAGGGCGCACGCATGCGGTCCCAGGCCAGCGCGGCGAGCTCGCGCACCGAGACTGTGCCGAAGCGCAGGTGGACGCTCAGATAGCTGGGCCCCTTGACGGCAGGGTAGTCGCGCGCCTCGGCGTAGCGGTCGATGCGCTCGTCGTCCACGAAGTCCTCGAGGAGTGCTTGTGCGCCGGCGCTGCCGGGGGGAAGTTCGAGCGTCGACAGGTTGGTCGTTTCGAAGCCGATCTCGGCCAGCAGCGGCACGCCGCCGCGTTCGCCCGCGGGCAGCGGCGCGAGCGCCGACGCATGGCGCTCCACCGGATAGGCCTGCAGGTAGAAAGGCTCGAGCTTCTTGAGCCAGGCGTTCTTGTACGGCGTGAACACGCCGTAGGGCTTGCCGGCAGCGGTGAGCAATTCGTCGGTGTCGAACACCACCTGGTCCTTGCCGGCATGAAAGGCGATGCCGGCGTCGGCCAGCGCGCCGCGCACCTGCGCGTCCCGGGCTCGGGCTTGCGGCTCGTAGTCGGCGTTGGCATAGACCGCCTGCACATGCAGGGTCGTTGCCAGGCGCGCGATCTCCTCGACGGCACGGCCGTGGCGCACGATCAGGCCGACGCCCTGGGCACCGCTGGCGAGGCCCAGGGCCCGCAATTGCGCGTCCAGATCGACGAGGCTTTCGCGGATGAACTCGACGCGCCGGTCGCTGCGCGGCAGCGGATCGAGGATCTCGCGGTCGAACACGAAGGCGCACCAGACTTGCCGGGCCGCACGCAGCGCGTGGT
>NZ_JACDCU010000309.1 GCF_013817365.1 Methylibium sp.
GCTGGCGAACAGCAGCCAACCGGCCGCTCCCGCCGCGACGATCACGACCACGACATTGAGCTTGTTTTTCCAGGCATAGAGGAAGGCCAAGGCCGCAGCGAAGATCAGCACGCCGACGGCCAAGGAAGGCACCCGCTCCGCCGTGACTCGGCCGAGGTCGACAGTCGTCGCGGCGATCAGGCCGACGACCGCCGCCGCAACGCCGTCCAGGAAGGCGTGAAGCTGCCTGATTTCGAGCACGGCCTCCAGCCGGTCATAGAAGATCAGCGAAAAGGCGAAGGCGGGAAGGAAGACGCCGGCGGTCATGGCGATCGCCCCGAGCGGCCCGCCGCCGACATAGCCGACGAAGGTGGCGAAGATGATCAGCGGCGCGGGCAGCACGCCCGACAAGGCCAGGCCATCGAGGAACTGCCCGTCGCTCATCCAGCCACGCCCCACGGCGTCGTTGCGGATGAAAGGGATGGCGGTGTAGGCGCCGCCGAAGGTGAGCAGGCCTGCCTTCAGGCCCGAGACGAAGAGCAGCAGCACCGAGGCTTCGCCCTGGACGACCGTCGCGACGCGCGTGGCCGCCGGCGCCGCCCAGAGCAGCAGGGCGACGGCCAGCGCGACCGCGCAGACTGTTGCCAGGAGGGCCGTCAGCCGGCGGTTCAAGACCAGCAGGGCGTAGACCGCTCCGGCCGCCGGCAAGGTGATCCAGAAGCCCACCCCGGCGAAAGACGCCAGCCCGCAAACGATCGCGATCGCCCACAACCAGCGGTCGATCAGGATGTGTTCTCCGATGCGGTGCACGGCACGCGCGATCAGTGCGATCACGGCCGCCTGCACGCCGAGGAACGCGGCACCAAGCGCGGTGCCCGCGATGTCGATGCGGAAGTACAGCCACGACAAGGCCAACATCAGCAGAAAGCCCGGGAGCATGAACCCCAGGCCCGCCAGCAGGCCGCCCAGCCGCCCTTTCGCGCGCATGCCCAGGTGAACGCAGAGCTCATGCGCTTCGGGTCCCGGCAGCACCTGCATCACCGCCAGCAGCTTGTTGAAGCGCGCGCTGGAAATCCAGCGCTCCTCGTCCACGAGCTCGCGCCGCAACATGGCGATCTGGGCCACCGGCCCGCCCCATGCGAGCAGGCCGAACTTGAGAAAACGCACGAACAGCTGGGCATGGCTCAGGCTCGGAGGGAGGGCTTCGCGCTCGCTCGCGACGGCGGCGATGGTCGTACTCATCCGGTCACCTTTGCAGACATTGCACGGAGTGCATCTTGCGGATTCCACGTGTGGCTTTCGTGCTGCCCCTCCTTGCACCAGACGTACAGCGCGTCGTAGAGCACCATGCCACGGTCGAGCATTTCGTGGTCGTCGGCGAAGAGGCGCGACAGCCCGAGCGACACGGCGGCGAGCCCCGCGGCCTGCGGTGCGAGATCGAGCCGGCCCGTGTCGGCTGCGCGCACGATCAGCGCGAGCCGCTCCAGAGCGGGATCGCTGCCCAGGCGGTAATGCCGGACGAAGGCATCGAAGCTGCAGCGCTCGCCCTCGTGCGTGAAATGCACCCCCGCCACGTCGTAGGGCACCGCATGCTGCGCCTGGGCGACTTCACGCACCTGCGGCTCGGGGACGTAGAGAAACTCCGCATCCCGATCGATTAATCGTGCGATGAGCCAGGGGCAGGCGATGCGGTCGATCTTCGGACGTTCGCGCGTCACCCAGCGCGTGCCGCTGCCTGCCGGCTTGACATCGAGCGGCCCCTGGGCCGCCTTCCACTCGTCCATGCCGCCTTTCAGACAGCGCGCGCCGAGACCGTGCTCCGAGAGGCGCTTCACCACGCTCTGGCTGACCTCGTGGCCGTGCACGCAGTACGCGACCACGGCGCTCGTCCGCGGCAAAGCCTTCATCCAGTCCTCGACCGCTTCGGGGTCGCGGCGCAGGGCGCCCGACACGGTCTCGCTCGCTTCGCGGTACGCCGGCTGGCGCCTCACGTCCAGCACGATCGGGGCGCCCGGTCCGCCCAGCACGGACTGCAGTTCGGAAGTGGAAATCGAACTCATGCTTGCCTCACTCGAAAAGCGTCGAACAAAGCGGCACACCGCGGCCGCAGCGATTCCTGAGTGCCGCGCCCGATCATTTCGGCGCTCCCTTGAGCTTCGTGCGCTGGCCTTCACGCTGGAAGTGCACGTACAGCGAGTCGAGCACGGCACTCATCTCCGCCAGCAATGCGTCGTCATCCGCCACGCGCTCGCGTGCGCCGGCCAGCACGGCCTCGAAACCGCTCGCCTCCGGCACCGCTTCGCCGCCCACATCGAGCACGCGCACCATCGCACCGAGGCGAACGAGTGCCACGTCATCCTCCAGGCCGAAGCTCGCCATCAATACCTCGAAGCTCACGCGGTCGCCGACATGGGTGAAGTGCGCGCCGTCGAAGTCGAAGCCGAGGGCCTTGCGCGGGCAATCCGAAGGTTTCGCGAGCCACATGAAGCGCGCGTCGCGGTCGATGAAGCGGCGGATCAACCACGCGCTGGCCACGCGATCGACCCACAGCCGGCGGCGCGTAGCCCACAGGCGCCCTTGGTAGTCGCCCACGTCGAGTCGCGGCACTTCGCCGTCGGTGTTCTGCGGCTCGTCCGGCGACAGGAAACGCGCGAGACGCTGGTTGAAGTCGCTCCAGGCGGCCTCGGCCTCCACGCTGGCTTCGTTCGGAAAGAAGTCGATCGCGCGCAGCGCCTCGTACTCGCGGTGCAGTCTCTTCTGCAAGCGGGCCAATTCGGCGACGCCGAGGCTCGCGAGCGTCTTGCCGGCCTGTTTCCAGGCGGTGACGAGGCCGGCGTAGTCCTCACTCCGATCGAAGAGCACCGGGTAAGCCTCGGCATCGGCGGACGTCGTTGGGGCGGCCGCCATGACCCACGCGCTGCCGCCCTCGCGCAAGCACTCGTCGGCCAGGTCCCGCAAGGCTGACTGATGTTCTGCGCTGGCGGGAAGCAGGTAGGCGCCGTCTCGCAGTGCAGCGCAGCCCTGCGCTTTGAGCGAGCGCCAGATCCGCATTCGCGCCGTCGCCCCTTGCGTCGGCAACGAGAGGATCAGAAGAAGCCAGGCGGCCGGCGGGGAGCTCATGTCGCTGACATTACATCCATGTAGATGTAATTACAAGATCGACGCGCGGTCCCCGGTGCCGGCATGCCGTCCCCGTTGGCCGGCCTACGCCTTCATGAGCGGTTCACCGCCTCCCGCGTCCGGCCAGCATTTCAAGGATTTCCCGGAACACCTGGTTGCCCGTCGAGCCGCTCAGGTCGAGCGCCTGGCTGCGGCCGTAGTAGGGGCTGAGGTCGAGCCCGACGCCGACGCCGTAGATCGCCACGCCGCCCGACTGCTCGCGGCGCCCGACGATCTGGCGCAAATGGTGGTCGAGGTAGTGGCGGTCGTTGGCCAGGTTCGTGGCCGTGTCCATCGGGCAGCCGTCGGAGACGACGAGCAGCAGCCGGCGCTCCTCCGCGCGGCCCTCCATGCGCCGGCAAGCCCACTCCACCGCCTCGCCGTCGATGCCTTCGCGGAACAGGTCGGCCTTGAGCAGGGCCGCGATGCTGGTGCGCGCGTGGCGCCACGGCGTGTCGGCGTCCTTGAAGACGAGGTGGCAGACCTCGTTCAGGCGGCCCGGGTGCGCGGGGCGCCCGGCACGCTGCCAGTCGCGCTGCGCGCGGCCACCGTTCCAGGTGTTGGTGGTGAAGCCGAGGATCTCGCTGCTCACGCCCGCCTGTTCGAGCGCGCGCACGAAGATGTCGATCAGCATCGCCACCGATTCGATGTGCTCCTTCATGGAGCCGGAACAGTCGATGAGAAAGCTCACCAGGCAGTTGGCGACCGGCTCCTGCCGCTCGCTGCGAAAGAGGCGCCGCTCGGTCGGCGAGGTGATGAGCTGGGCGAGGCGGCGGCCGTCGATGTGGCCTTCTTCCTGGCCGGCGTCCCAGCCGTCGCGCGTGGGTGCGGCGAGCAAGGCCTTGAGTTCGCGCGCGAGGCGCGGCAGGTTGACGCCCTGCCCGGCGATGCGGCGGTCGAGCCGCTCGCGGTACTCGATCAGCAGCGGCTTGCGCACCAGCGTGGCGGCATCGATCTGGCGGTCGTAGGCGGTCGAGAAGACCCGGTAGCCACCGGGCGCGTCTTCGAGAACGCGGCTGTTGCCGGCGACCGGCGTGGCGAGGGCCGCGGTGTCGTCGCCCTCCAGGTCCATCAGCAGGCTGAAGGCGGCGCGCTCTTCGTCCTCGTCGCCTTCGCCGCGCTGGGCGGTCCCGCCGTCCTGCGTATCGCTCGCACGAACCGCCGCGCCCACGAGTCGGGCGATGGCGAGTGCATGTTCGGCATATGCGGCCTGGTCCTGCCGATCACGACGCAGGCCGAAGAGGTGCACGCCGAGCACTGGCGCGAGCCCGGCCCGCGTGTGTTCGATGACGCCCTCGATCTGCTCGAGAACGGGCTCAGTCGTCACACGCGCGCGGCAGACCTGCGCCACCGTGTAGAGCAGGACGCCGTGCACGCTCTCGGTCAGCCCGGCGTGGTGGAAGGCGAGCGACCACTGCTCGAAGCGGTGGCGCAGATTACGCACAACACCCGGCATGCCCTCGGGCGCCAGTGACTCGACGCGCAGTTGCTCGAGCAGCTCGAACACCAGCCGATCGACCGGCTCATGCGGACACAGCCGCTGGTGCCGTTCAGCGTCGGAGCGGCTCAGCCGCAGCGCGAGGCCATCGGCCGCACCGCGAAAGGAGCCGAAGTCATCGTCGTCGAGCGAGGGATGCAGGTGCGGCGCGAACAGCGGCAGCGCGCGCGTCCCGCGATGCAGGCGCCGGCCGCGGAAATGCAGGTCCCTCTCGCCGCTGAGGGCCCGGATGGCCGCGGCGCAGAGCTCCTCGACCTTCTGCTGATGCCGAGCGCGGGCTTGGGCTTGGCCGGTCATTTCAATGGCCGCTGGGGCTGCCGAGGCGAGGCAATCGATTAGCCATGGGCGGACGCCTGGCGACAGAGCCATGGAGCAAGCCCGACGGTCTGCGCGCCCAGGCCATCGGGCGACCGACTCCGCTCATGTCCCCCGCGC
>NZ_JACDCU010000310.1 GCF_013817365.1 Methylibium sp.
GTCATGAGGGCTAGCACGGCCCCGGCCAGGTTGCGGCCGCCCCGATGAAGGAGCGCGCTCGTGAGCCACGCATCGCGCCAGGCGAAGCCGCCGGCATCACCGAACCAGCCGGTTACGACGAGATCGAGCCCGGAGAAGTCCCAGCAGAGCAAGGCGCCTAGCGCAAGCAGCGCGACGAAGGCGTCCTGCCTCCGCGCCCGCGCGCGCTGCGTCATCGCGCGGCTGTCGCCACGCTCGAGCCGCGGCACGTGCGCAGCGCGTCCCACGCCGGCTCGTACAAGGCCGTTTGCACGTCGAGCATGCCGAGCACCGTGTGGAACAGGTGATCGTGGCTCGCCGGCTGCTGCGCGCGGCGTTGCAGGCAGGCGGTGTCGAAACCGTTCCGGTTCTGGAAGCCCGCCGACATCCACGTCAGCATCGGAACGCGGGTCTGTACCGCCGGCGCGATCGCATACGGCATGCCGTGCAGGAACAGGTTGCCCTCGCCGAGCGACTCGCCGTGGTCGGAGACGTAGACCACCGCCGTGTCCACCTGGTCCGCGTGCGCGTTCATCGTGGCGATCAGCCTGGCCAGCACATGGTCGGTGTAGAGCAGCGCGTTATCGTAGGCATTGACGATCTGCTCGCGCGTGCAGTTCTGCAGGTCGTCGTCCTCGCAGGCTGGCTGAAAGCGCGCGAAGGCCTCGGGGTAGCGGCGGTGGTAGGCAGGCCCGTGGTTGCCGAGCTGGTGCAGCACCAGCAGTTGCACACCCTGCGCGCGGGTCAAACGCTCGTCCAGCCCGTACAACAGCGCCTCGTCCATGCAACGCCCATCACTGCACGGCCCGGCCCCCTTGATCGATGACACAGCCTCGGTCGGCAAGCCGTCGCACACCCCCTTGCAGCCCGACTGGTTGTCGCGCCAGCGGACCGAGACGCCGGCCCGTGCCGCCACGTGCAGCAGGGATTCGCTGCCCTGGATGCGCGATTCGTCGTAGTCGCGGCGGCCAACCGGCGCGAACATGCAGGGCAGCGACACCTCGGTACTCGTGCCGCAGGCGCTCACGTCGCGAAAGTTTACCACCGGCAAGCGCGACAACTGCGGCGTGGTCTGCCGGGCATAGCCGTTCAACCCCCAGTTCGCCGCCCGGGCGGTCTCGCCGACAACGAGCACCACCACGGTCGGCCGCTTGTGCGCGGACCAGGAAGGGCCGGGCCTGGCGTCGAGGCCGATCGGCTCGCGGGCTGCGTGCATGCCCTGAGCGTCACGCGTTGCGACGCGAGCCAGCGACCACAGGTAGTTGGCCGGCGTGACGAGGTAGCGAGCCTCCTTGTGGTTGCGCATGAACGAGGAGAACGGCTGGAACACCGTCAGGATCGCCACGACGGCCACCGTGCCCGCCAGCAGCAGCACGCCCAGGCGCACCAGCACGGCTTTGGGCCAGCCTCGGTCCACGATCCGCACGCGGCTCAGTAGCGCGAGCGGTACCGCGGCGTACACCAGCAGATGAACCACGAGCGCCCCGGAGAACAACTCGCGAGCTTCGTTCGCGTCGGTGTGCAGCACGTTGCGCAGCATCGACGGGTCCATGTAGGTGCCGTAGTGCTGCATGAAGTAGCTCGCGAACGCGGTGCTCACGACCAGCACCGCGAGCATCGGCTTGACCAGCCAACGGTTGGCGAACATCGCGAGCAAGAACACATGGCCGGCCACCAGCATCGCGGCGAGCGCTGCCGCATAGCCCCAGGTTGCAGGCTCCGGCAGCGCACGCTCGGCGAGCGCCGCGCCGAAGAAGGACCCGTTCGCACTCGCCACCCAGTAGACGCTTGCCGCCAGCAGCACTTGCTCGACAGTGGCCGCAATCCTGAACGAGCGCCAGGAGCGAAAGCCGAAGCCGCATCCGAAGGGGCGAAGGGCGGGGATGGTCATCGGCATCCCGGCGATTCGGCACGCCCGACCTGAAGCGCACCTGAAGGCCGTGCGCAGGGGTCCGGTGGTACCGTGAAGGCCGCCCACCACGAACGCCCCGCGATGCGCCTGCTCCTTGTCGAAGACGACGACATCCTCGGCGAAGGGCTGCGCGATTTCCTGCGGGCCGAAGGCCACGTGGTCGACTGGTGCCGCACCCTCGCCGAAACGCAGTCGCTGCGAGACGAACCTTTCGACGCCCTGCTCGTCGACTGGCAACTTCCCGATGGTTCGGGCCTCGACTGGCTGCGTGCCCGCCGTGCCCGCCGCGACCTCATCCCGGCGCTGATGCTCACCGCGCGCGACATCCTCGGCGATCGCGTCCAGGGCCTGGACAGCGGCGCCGACGACTACCTCGTCAAGCCCTTCTCGCCGGAAGAACTGGCGGCGCGCCTGCGGGCCGTGGGGCGGCGCCTGGCCGGTGTGGCGGCGCCTCGGCTGCACCTGGGCGGCGTCGAAGTCGATCTCGCCGCGCGCACCGCTTACGTGGCGGGCCTGCGCACCGAGCTCACCGCGCGGGAGTGGGCGGTGCTCGAAGCCCTGGCATTGCGGCCCGGCCGCATCGTCGCGAAGGCCGAGCTCGAACGCCTGGTGCTGGGCTTTGAGGCCGAGGTGGCCAGCAACGCGCTCGAAGTCCACGTCTCCAGCCTGCGCCGCAAGCTCGGGCGCGAACTCATCGAGACGGTGCGGGGCCTGGGCTATCGGCTCGGTTCGGCATGAGCGCTCCCACCCGGCCGCTTGGAAGGGAGCGCTCCTTGCCGCTTGGCGGGACCGCGCGCGAGGCTGCGCCCGTCAGTGCCCTGCCTTCGATCCGCAGCCAGCTGTCGCGTGCGCTGCTCGGCTGGTCGGTCGTGTGGGGGCTAGCCGTGGCGGCGGCCATCATGCTGGCGGTGTCGCTCGAGGTAGACGAACTGCTCGACGAGACCTTGCAGGAGTCGGCCGAAGTGCTGGCCGTGCTGTTGACGTCGAGCCCCGATGCGGTCTTGGCCGAACGCCTGCGCGGGACGGGGCGCGCAACACCCGGTGAATCGGGCGGCCATTTCGCCTGGCAACTGGTCGGCCGCGAAGGCCTCTTGTTGCGCTCGCCGCGCGCACCGGCGCAGCCCCTGCGCAGCACACCGACCCCCGGCTTCACGGACACGAGCGACTGGCGGGTGTTCGGCACGGCGCTCGGCGACGACGGCCGCATGCTGTATGTCGCACAGACGATGCAGGAGCGCCGGGAAGCACAGATCGAAATGGGTCTGGGCTCTGCCTTGACCGCGCTGGTCCTCGGCCTGCTCGGCCACCTGCGGCTGCGTGCGCGGGTGCGCCATGAGCTGGCGCCGTTGGAGGCGCTGTCGCAGCGGCTGGCCCATCACGACCCGACCGCGCCCGGCGCATCGCTGGGGCCGGCCGAACGCGAGGAGCTGCAGTCCGTGCATGCGGCGATCGACGATCTGGGCCACCGTCTGGCGCGGCGTGTCGCTCACGAGAGGGCGTTCTCGGCACATGCCGCTCATGCGCTGCGCACGCCACTGGCCGGTATCGACGCGCAGCTCGCCGTCGCGCTGCGCGAAAGCCCACCGGCAGCGCAGCCGCGCATCAAGCGTGCACGCGAGGCTGCCGCCCGCCTTCAGCGAGTGGTGGCGGCCTTGCTCGCGCTGTTTCGCAGCAACGCCGAGCTGATGCGCAGGCCGGTGGATCTGCAGGCGCTGCTGGCACGACTGCCTGTCGAAGGTCTGGCCGTCGACGTGCAGCCCGGCGCGGCCCTCGATGCCGACGCGGACCTGGTGGCCGCGGCCTTGCTGAATCTGCTCGACAACGCGCTACGTTACGGCGCCCACCGCGTGCTCGTTTCCGTCACCGAACCCGGCACGCTGCGCATCCAGGACGACGGGCCGGGCGTGCCCGCGGCACGGCGCCGGGCGCTGCAGCAGGCCGTCGATCAGGCGGCGGACGGCTCCGGAACCGGGCTGGGTCTGCGGCTGGCGGATCTCGTCGCGCGTGCCCATGGCGGGCGCCTCGTGCTGGCCGATGTCGTTGCGGGCTTCGCCGTCGACCTGTCGCTGGGCCAGGCCGGCTGACGGGACCGCCGCTCGCGAGGGCAGCGCCTTCAGCCCCGCTTCAGTCTGGCAGCCCATGCTTCGGCAGTTTCATGCCGCTCCGCGACCTGTCCACTGCGAACCCACGGAGATACTCTCTTGACGCAACTCGATCCGCTGACCTCGCCACCCACCCGGACCGCCGCCGTGTTCTCGAGTCCGCCGAAGAGCCGCGGCGGCATGCGCCGCGTGATCAACGCCTGCCGCTATTCGCTCGCCGGGCTGCGAGCGGCATGGCGACATGAAGCGGCCTTTCGCCAGGAACTCGTGGCCGGTGTTCCGTTGATCGTCTTCGCGCTGTGGTGGGCGCCCGACCGGTGGCAGGCGCTCCTGCTGGTCGGCTCGATCGTGCTCGTCTGGCTGGTCGAGTTGCTCAACTCGGCCGTGGAGTGGCTGGCCGACGCGGTCTCGTCGCAACCGCACCCCCTGCTCGGGCGCGCAAAGGACATGGCGAGCGCGGCCGTGATGCTCAGCCTGCTGCTCGCAGTCGCCACCTGGGCCGTCGTTTTCTGGCCGTGAACCCTCGAACGTTGCGCCGTCGATCTCGGCATCTACATGCCCAAGTGGTCGGGGACGATCTACGAGGTGCTGTCGGCGCCGATCTCGCCGCTGGAGATCGTGGTCGGATCGTCACGCCGCTCACCTTCCTGGGCGGCGGGCTTCTACTCGATCGACATGCTGCCGCCGCACCGGGTACCGGCTCAAGGCTTGAGCTTGCAGTCATAGCATCGGAGGGCCCTGCAAGGAACCGGCGGCGTATCATCCGGACCGAATTCAGTCCGCAACGGAGCGCCGCCATGCCCAGCGACATCATCAGCCTTACCGAGTTCAAGAACGACGCCAGCGCCTGGCTGGAGCGTCTGCAAAGCCAGCCTCCCGTCGTGCTGACGCAAAACGGCCGCGGCAAGGCAGTGGTGCAGAGCTACGAAAGCTACCAGCAGACCCAGTTCTCGCTGGCGCTGCTCACGCGGCTCAATCGCGCCCTGAGCGATGTGCAGACC
>NZ_JACDCU010000030.1 GCF_013817365.1 Methylibium sp.
AGCTCACGCTGGCGGTGGCCGAACAGGCGTGTGCACAGGCCGGCGTCGATCCACACGAGCTTGCCACGGTGTTCACCTCGTCGAGCGGCGACGCGGCCAACTGCCATGCGCTGTGCGAGGCGCTCGCTGCGGCCGAGCGCATCGTGTCCCCGACGCGCTTCACCAACTCGGTCCACAACGCCGCCGCCGGCTATTGGCACATCGCCACGGCGTCGCGCGCGCCTTCTACCAGCCTGTGCGGGCACGACGCCAGTTTCGCGGCGGGGCTGCTCGAGGCGGCGGTGCAGTGCGTGGCGTGGCAGCGGCCCGTGCTGCTCGTGGCGGGCGACGTGCCTTATCCGGAACCCTTGCAGAGGGTGCGGCCGTTGCCCGACGCTTTCGCGCTGGCGCTGCTGCTCGCGCCGCCATCGGGAGCGCCGGCCTCGGCGCAGTTGAGCTTGCGGTTCGGGTCCGATCCGCAGGGACACGCACAGGGCGACGAGCGCTTCGATGCGCTGCGCCTCGGCGTGCCTGCCGCCCGCGGCTTGCCGCTGCTCCAGGCGCTGGCGCGTCGCGAGTCGGCGACGCTGCGGCTCGATGATCTTGCGCACTGTCCCTTCAGCATCGACCTTGTTTTCCGGGAGACAACGCCATGAACGCGCTCGGAGCTCGGGACGATCCGCCGGTTGTCGTTGTCGGCTCCGACGTTGTCCATCCACCCCCGACCGGTCTGGACCATGCCGGCATCGCCGCGCGCATCCCTCACGCCGGCCGCATGTGCCTGCTCGATCGGCTCGAAGCCTGGTCGGACACGCGCATCCGCTGCAGTGCGACAAGCCATGCCGATGCCGGCAACCCGCTGCGCAGTGCCAGCGGCCTGCTCGCGCCCTGCGCGATCGAATACGCGGCGCAGGCGATGGCGCTGCACGGCGCGCTGCTCGCCACGCCCGCAACGCAGCCGTCGCCCGGCTACCTGGTCAGCGTGCGCAGCGTCCAGTGCCACGTGCTGCGACTGGACGACGTCGACGGCGCGCTGCAGATCGAGGCCGAGCGGCTGGCTGGCGATGGCGGGCAGCTGCTCTATCGCTTCAGCGTTGACGACGAGCGCGGCAAGGTGCTTGTCGAGGGCCGCGCCGCGGTGGTGCTCAATGCGCCGCTGGCGGTGATGGGCGAGGGCGGGGCGCCATGAGCCTGCCGCCGAGCTGCCTCGAGGCGGGCCGCGCCCGGGGCGCGACAGTGAAGGCGCTCTTCGAGGTCTCGGCGGGCCGGTGCGCAGCGCCTTGGGGGTCATCATGAGCCTCGCTGGCAAGCGCGCCCTGGTCACCGGTGCGAGCGGCGTGCTCGGTGCGGCCATTGCGCGGCGCCTCGCACGCGACGGCGCCGTGCTGCTGCTGCACGCCAACTCGCGACCCGAAGCGGTCGAGGAACTCGCGCTGTCGATTCGCGCCGAGGGCGGCGAGGCCGAGCCGTTTGTGTTCGACCTCACCGACGCCGATGCGACGCGCGCGGCCTGCGACGCAATGCTCCTCGGCGGGCCGGTCCAGATCATCGTCAACAACGCGGGCGTGCACGACGACGCGGTGTTCCCCGGCCTGCGCGCCGAACAGTGGCACCGCGTCATCGACGTATCGCTGCACGGCTTCTTCCACGTGACGCAGCCGCTGCTGTTGCCGATGCTGCGCACGCGGTGGGGTCGCGTCATCAATCTCTCGTCTGTGGCGGCGCTGATGGGCAACCGCGGGCAGGTCAACTATGCCGCCGCCAAGGGCGCGCTCAACAGCGCCACCAAGGCGCTCGCGCTGGAAGTGGCGAGCCGCGGGGTCACCGTCAATGCCATCGCGCCGGGCATCATCGAATCCAAGATGGCGAACGCCGCGTTCGATGCCGCCGCCATTGCGCACCTGGTGCCCTGCAAGCGCGCCGGCACGCCCGAGGAAGTGGCTGCGTTGGCCGCGTTCCTGGCCAGCGAAGACGCGGCGTACATCACGGGACAGGTCATCTCCATCAACGGCGGCATGGCCTGAGCCGCGGCGCCGGGCCGACGCAATACAGGAGCAGTCATGGCGAGTTTCACGGGGCAGAAAGCGAAGATGCTCGCCGGCGAGCTGTACCAGGCGAGCGATCCCGAATTGCAGGCCGCGCATCTTCGCGCGCAGGCCCTTCTCGCAAGGTTCAACGCCACGCCGGCAGATGCGGACGAGCAACGGCAAAGTCTGCTGACCGCACTGTTCGCTCGCCTCGGCGAAGGCACGGTCATCAAGCCCTTGCTGCGTTGCGACTACGGCTCCAACATTGCCGTCGGGGCACGCAGTTTCATGAACTTCGATTGCGTAATGCTCGATTGCAACCTCATCACGATCGGCGACGACGTGCAGTTCGGCCCCGGCGTGCACATCTACACGGCGGGCCACCCGCTCGAGGCGGCATTGCGGCGATCCGGCGCCGAATTCGCGCTGCCGGTGAGCATCGAAGACGGCGTGTGGCTGGGCGGCGGCGTCATCGTCTGTCCGGGCGTGCGCATCGGCGAAAACACCGTCGTGGGTGCCGGCAGCGTCGTGACGCGGGATCTGCCGGCCGGCGTGGTCGCGGCCGGCAACCCGTGCCGGGTTCTGCGGTCTCTGTGAAGCCGCGGCGCTGACGCGACACTTGGCGGCGGGAGTGCCTAGTCGCGCGTCTGCACGCTGACCACCTTGCCGCTGGAAGCCTCGAAAACGCAGCGGTACGTGAAGGGCGCCGGGTTCATGCCGACGACCCGCTCCAGGCTGCCTTGCCCTTCCAGGCTCGTGCGGGCGTTCGATGCGCGACGAAGACTTCTCGAATCCGACTGGAAGCGGATGGCTCCCGCGGGCGGGTACTGGTCCTTCAGCGCAGCAGCAGCAGCGGCTTCGCAGGCTTCGGGCGAAACATGCGTCAGGTCCGGCTCCCAGGGTTTCTCCGCAGCGACCGCAGGCGCTTCGTTCTCGCGCAACACGACGCCACTCGCCTTGCCGGTCTGCACGTCGTAGGAGCAGGTGTAGTTGAAAGGCTGCGACGCGCCGGCACGGGCTCGGTACTGGCCTTGGCCGGCCAGGGTGATGTTGTCGCCGGCCGTGGGCGGGACCACTCGTTTCGCGGCGACGAATTGCACCTCGTGTGCCGCCTTGCCGCGCATGTCTTGCAGGGTGTCGGCCACGGCGGTCTCGCAGGCAACGGCTGCGGTGTTGCTGCCGGGCGGCGTCGTGGTGGCCGTGGCGGCGCTCGCGGCGCAGGTTGCGAACAGCAGCCCCGCAAGGCCCGTGAATCGAAGCATGGTTTTCATGGATGTTCGACCTTCACTCGGGAGTGAGCGAGACGATGGTGTCGTGAACCGGCGGGTGTTGCAAGGCCGTCCATCGGGTGAACGCGGGGGGTGGCGCATCGCCCAGCGATTGCTGACGCACAGACTTCGACTTCACGGCGTTCATGATCCATTGCCGCGTCCCGATGCACAAGGCCCATGCAGCCGCTCGCCCACACTCGCCTCGCCGCCGCCGCCTTGTTCGGTGCACTGCTTGTCTTCACCGCCTGTAGCGGCATCGGCGGGGACGGCGACGCATCAGCCACAGCCCGTCAGGCGATCACCGACGACGGCTCGACGGTGATCCTCGGCTCCGGCCTGCCGAGTGAGCCGGCCGCGCCCGAGTTGGCCTCGGGCTACGAAGTCGGCAAGGAGCTCGTCTACGCCCGCAACTACATGGTGGTCACCGCCAATCCGCTGGCCAGCCAGGCGGGTTGCGAAGTTTTGGCAGACGGGGGCAGCGCGGTCGATGCGGCGGTGGCCGTGCAGGCGGTGCTCGGGCTCGTGGAGCCGCAATCGAGCGGCCTGGGCGGCGGCGCCTTCCTGATCCACTACGACGCCGACTCGGGCGAAGTGCAGGCCTACGACGGCCGTGAAACCGCACCGGCCGGCGCCACGGCCGATTACCTGCGCTATGTCGGTCCCACCGACCAGACCGAACCCTTGCCGAGCACGCGTGCCAGCGGCCGCTCGATCGGCACGCCGGGAACCGTGCGCATGCTCGAGCTGGCGCACCAGGACCATGGCGACACGGAATGGGAGCCGCTGTTCGATGCCGGGATCCGGCTGGCAACCGAGGGCTTCCCGATCAGCGGCCGGCTCGCAGGTGCCATCGAGGGCGCGCAAGAGCGGTTCCTGATCGATGAAGACACCGCCGCGCTCTACCTCAACGCCGACGGAAGTCCCAAGGCGCTCGGCACCGAACTCACGGTGCCCGCCTATGCCGAGACTCTGAAAACCATCGCCTCCGGAGGCGCCGATGCCTTCTACACCGGCGAGATCGCGCAGGATATCGCCGAGGAGATCGGCCGGACCGAAAGCGCCGAAGACGGCTCGCCGGTCACCCCCGGCGCGACCACGCTCGCCGATCTGGCCGCCTACGAAGCCAAGCGCCGCGACGCGGTATGCACCACTTACCGCGCTTACTGGGTCTGCGGCATGCCGCCGCCGTCTTCGGGCGGCATCACGGTGGCGTCCATGCTCGGCATCCTGGAGAACTTCGACCTGAGCCTGTACCCGCCGACGCAGATCGACGGCGAGGGCGGCAAGCCCGCCGTGTTTGCCGTGCACCTGGTCAGCGAGGCCGGGCGCCTGGCTTATGCCGACCGCAACAAGTACATCGGCGACACCGACTACGTGCCCTTGCCCGGAAGCGGCCTGCAGACTCTGCTCAACAAGCCTTATCTGCAGAGCCGGGCCGCACTCGTCAGCAACACGGTGAGCATGCGCACAGCCCAGCCCGGCAACCTGGGCGCCGTGCGTTTGGGCACCGACACCACGCCTGAGAGCGGCACCAGCCATGTCACCATCGTCGACCGCAACGGCAACGTGGTGGTGATGACCACCACCGTGGAAAGCGGCTTCGGCGCCTGGCGCATGGCGCGCGGCTTCATCCTCAACAACGAGCTGACCGATTTCTCGGCAGCACCTTCCGATGCCGACGGCCCCATCGCCAACCGCGTGGCGCCCGGCAAGCGGCCGCGCAGCTCGATGGCGCCGACGCTGGTGTTCCGCCAGGCGGATGACGGCAGCCGCGGCGACTTCCTCATGGGCACCGGCTCGCCCGGCGGCAGCACCATCATCCAGTACGTGGTCAAGACGGTGGTCGGCGTGCTCGACTGGGGGCTCGATGCGCAGCAGGCGACTTCGCTGGTGAACTTCGGCGCGCAGAACAGCCCGACCACGATCGTCGGCGTCGAGCATCCGAACGTCGATGAAACCGACGACGGTGCCAACGACCCCCTGGTCACGGGCCTGCGCTCGCTGGGCCATACCGTGTCGGTCAATCAGCAGTCGAGCGGTGTGGGCACGGTCATCGTGAGCGAAGACGACGGCGAGCCCGTGCTCACGGGCGGTGCCGACCCGCGCCGCGAAGGGATCGTGCTGGGCGATACCTTCGTGCCTTGAGCGGCTCTGAAAGCGAAGGCACGGCCGCTTTCGGCTGGCACGCGGACATGTCGGGCCGCTGAGTAGTGCGCGTGACGGCGCTCTCGTCCTCAGAGTCGCTGATACACCGCTATCTCCACCAAGACGCTGCTTGGACAGCCGCGCGCCGCGGTGGACAGAGGCGATTGCGACTGCGAGTCAGCGTTAATCGTGTCCAACTTGTGGTTGCGAGCCAATGCGAATCGACGCTCGAGGCGTTTTGTCGAAGTACGACCCTAGCATCCACGCAGCGCCGGCTGGCAGCGTGACTACAAGTAAAACGACGGGGGAAAGTTCGATGAGGCGATATCTTGGAGCTTGTGCAGTTGTTATTTGTGCCCTGTTAACGGGTTGCGCAACATCGAAAGATGTGCAGATGACGAGCACGTCGATACCGGCGAGTTTGCGGACTGCGACGCTGGTTCCGTCTGACGGTAATTCAGCAGAAATGGACGACGCTTTGAAAGCGGCCTTTGCGCAGCAAGGTGTGACTGTGACGCCTGTCGTAGCCGCGCCGGCAGGGTCTTCTGCGCCAACGACCGATCTCACCGTCAAGTACACCGACTATTGGCACTGGGACCTCGTCATGTACCTTCGCAAACTCGAGATCTCGCTGTGGGACCCGCGAGCGGGCACCATGATGGTTCAGGGTCGCTGGGAAAACTCTCCGCTGCACGAATTCCCAAACGCCGCATTGGTCACCAAAGAACTGGTCGACGAAATCTTCATCCGCTTGAAAGCGGTTGCGCGGCCTGTCGCAAGCGCGACGGGGAACTGAGCGACGAAGAAGCGCAGGCGGGCTAGCGCTGAAAAGGCGGGCGTCGCGTCCTGCGGCGCCACGCCAGCACCGGCAGGCGCAGCACGAATTCGAGCATCAGCCGCGTGTGCATCCACGTCAGCAGCAGGTTGTCGCGGCCGTAGCGGAAGTGCGAGATGCCGCCTTCCTCCGGCCGCAGGTACTTCACCGGCGCATCGTGGTTGATCGGCTTGACGCCGCGCCATGCCAGGCGCACGACGGCCTCGGTGTCGAAGTCGAAGCGGCGCATCCACGGCTGGCTCGACATCACGGCCACGAGTTGGGCGATCGGGTACACGCGAAAGCCGTAGAGCGAATCGCCGATGCCGGCGCCGAGCGTCTCCAGTTGGGTCCATGCGTTCGACACGCGACGCCCGCGCACGCGCAGCAGCGGCGCACTGGCGTCGAAGATCGGGCGGCCGAGCACCATCGCTTCGGGCCGCTCGCAAGAGGTCTGCATGAACGCGGGGATCAGCCCGGCCGGATGCTGCCCGTCGGCGTCCATCGTCAATGCATGTGTGTAGCCGTCAGCCCGCGCGGTGCGCAGGCCATGCAGAACGGCCGCGCCCTTGCCCTGATTGCGCGGCAACACCTCGACGCGCAGGCCGGGGTCGGCTGCGGCGAGCCGCTGCAGCCGCTCGGCCGTGCCGTCGGTGCTGCCATCGACGACCACCCACACCGGTTCCCATTGCGTGCGAGCGGCGCGCACCGTCTCGAACACCGTCTCGCCGGTGTTGTAGCTGGGGATCAGCACCAGATGCGTCGTCGAAGCGCGTGCTTCGGCCATCGCTTTCAGTGCCGCGTTGCGGTGCGCGGCTTCACGCCCGCGGCGACGGAGCGCTCGATCTCCTCGAGCAGCGCGCTCGCGTCATCGGCCGGCGCGAAGCGCTCGCCCAGACGCACGCTGAAGGCGATCGGCAGCGGCGGCAGCTTCCACAGCGGCCAGCCCTTGCCGAGGTAGGGCGAGTCGGTGTCGATGAACACAGTCTGGATCGGTGCCGCGGCCAGCTTGGCGATGAGGGTCACGCCGGGGCGAAACGGATTGATCGGCGCCTGGGTCGTGCGCGTGCCTTCGGGAAAAACGACGAGCTGCCCGCCGCGCCTGAGGTCCTCGACGGCGAGGCGAACCATGCTGCGCGTCGAGTCGTTGCGGATGTAGCGCGCCAGCCGCGCGCCGGCGCCGAGAAAGGGGTTGTGCATCAGGCTCGCCTTCATGATGCAGGCGCTCTTCGGCAGCCGCGCCACGAGCAGCAGCGCATCGAGCAGGCTGGGGTGATTGGCCACGATGATGAGGCGCGGCTCGTCGCGCAGCGCATCGAGCGCGCTCGCGTCCAGGCGCAGCATGCCGAGCGGCGCGACCACCGACCAGTAGAACCGGTAGCCGTAGGCGATGCCGGCTCGGCCGACCGCCAGCCCGCACTCGTGCGGCAGCAGCGGATGAAGCAGCAGGGCGACCAGGTTCCACGCCAGCGACATCAGGCCGAGCAGCAGCAGTTGTGCAAGCAGCAATAGCGCGAGCGGCAACATGATCACGCCTCGCATTGCCCGTTACTCGCCTTCCACGGTGACCGTGCGCGACGACGTGCCCAGCACCCACGCGTAGGCAATGCCGAACGAGAAATGGTTCTCGCGGCGCACCAGCGGGCTCGGCGCGAAGCGCGCGCCGTCGAGGCTGTCGTAGCGCACGAACAGGGCCGCCCAGCTGCGCTTGAGACGCCGCGACATCGCCGCGGTGGCTTGTGCGCCGGCGAAGCCGCCGCTCGCGCGGTAGGCCGGCCGCCCGGCGGTCGCCTCGTCCGACGGCACGTCGTAGAAGTAGCCGTGGTAGTCGCGGCTGCCGAACACCGGGCCGGCATGCAGGCCGAGGTTCCAGCCGTGCAGGCGCGTCAGGTCGAGATTGAGGTTGGGCGTGGACACCCAGCCGATCACGCGCGCGTTCGATTCCAACGTGACGGCCGCACGCACCGGCACGCGCAGGTCGAGCTTCCACCCAGCGTCGCGGGCCAGCGTCCAGTTGAGGTTGGGGCCGAGCTCGAAGGTCGGTGCCAGGTCGTCCATGCCGCGGCGCGCGTCGTTGTCGTCACTGCGCGTGGGCACGCCGGCGCCCAGGCTCAGGTCGAAATCGAAGCGGTCGGATTCGTAGAGCACCGCGCGAGCGCCGTCGCGGTCGGCCTTGAAGATCCGGCCGCGATAGACGACGTAGGGCAGCGGCACCAGCCACGAATGGCTCTGGTCGGAGCCGCGGTAGTGCGGCAGCCGCAGGCCGGCTGCGCCGATGCCCAGTTCCCACAGCGGGCGCTCGGCGGCGGCGGCCGGCAGTGCGAGCGCAGCCGTCAGTGCCAGCAGCGGGGCGATCCACCGGGGAGTCATGCCGGCACCTCGCGCGAGCCAACAGCCTGCCCGAGCTCCGAGGTTGGCAAGGCCGGTGCGGCGTGTGCAACCGGCAGAACCCGAGCGGCCTGCGGAACCCGCGGCTGCGTCGCCTGCGGCGTCGCCGTGGACGGCGCGGCGTGTTCGGTCCGTGCGACGGCGCGCGATGTCTCGGATCCCGGCGCGTCGGTTTCGTGCGGCACGCCGGCGGCGAACGCGTGGGCCTCGATCTCCACCAGCAGGTCCGCGCGGCAGATGTCGGCCTCCAGACAGACGGCCGAGCGCGCTGCCCGCGAGTCGATGCCGAGCACGGCCTCGATCACGGCGCGCACGCGCGGCGCGTCGCCGGCGCGGCGAACATAGACGGTGCAGTCGAGCGCCGGCAGGGCGAAGCGGGCGCTGCCGCGGGCGTGCGCTGCATCGAGCACCGCTTGCAGGTTGGCCAGCGTCTCTCGCACCTGCGCCTCGACATCGCCGAGATGCCGGCTCGCATGGCCGACGATGCTGGCCGTGCCGGAGATGAGCAGCGCGCTGCGGCCGGCGCCCGCATCGACCAGCGCGGCGCGCGAAAAGCTCGGGCTGCGCGGCCCGTACGCGCCGGGGTAGCGGTAGGCAGGCACCTGCCGCGGGTTTTCGAGCGCCAGCGGCGCACGCCGGCCGGCCAGGAAGCGCACGCAGAACGGCCCTTCGCGGGTGCCGAGCGCGCAGGCGGCGGGTGCGCCTTCGAACGCACGCTGTCCGGCGTCTAGAAAGGCTTGCTGGCGCGCGATGTTGAACTGCCGGTAGCGTTCCAGGCCGCCGCTTTGGCCGTTGATGCCCGGCACATAGTTCCACAGACGCAGCAGGTGCAGGCAACCGGTGTGGCGCAAGGTGGCGAATATGTCGCGGTAGGCGCGCTCGGTCAACTCGGCGAGGCTGTGGCCTTGCTGCGCTTCGTCGAGTTCGATCGCACCGAAGAGCCAATGACCATCGTGCTGCCAGCGCACATCACCGCAGCGGCCGGTGGCGAGCGGCGCGGCGCCGTACCACGCGTCGATCCGCGCGCCGCCGGCGTCCAGGCGGCGTGCCGCCACGACGTCGGGCGCAATAGCCGACGAATCCGCTACGCCGCCATAGGCCAGACCGCCCAGGGGCGGCGAGTCCGACGCCGCCTGCGTGCGCCACGCCTCAGGCGAGAGGCGCTGTACCCGCAAGCCGGGCACGGGCGTTCCGGCCGTCATCCTCCGGACGCCTCGATCACGGTTTCACCCTTCAGCGGCCCCATGTCGCGGATGTTGTGGCGGCGGCGGCGCCAGCCGGCAAGGGTGCGCCCCAGGCTGCGCAGCGAGATGCCGTAGTAGATGCCCTTGAACGCCCACATCGACAACCGGCGCGCGGCGCTGCTGACGTACAAGTCGCCGGCCAGCAGCGAGAGCAGCGACTCCTTCACGCGCAGCGGATTGGCCGGGTACATGAACATCTCGCGGATGGTCGGATTGGTGGAGCGGTAAATGAACCACGAGAAGGCGCGGGGGCCGCGCTTCATCGTCTTGTCGAAACGTTCGAGCGCCCGCGACGCTGCCGCCGGCCGGTCCAGGCAGGTCGCCACCACGTCGGCGCCGTCGAAGGCGCTGTGCATGGCGAGGTACACGCCCGAGGAGAACATCGGGTCGATGAAGGTGAAGGCGTCGCCGAGCATCAGGTAGCGTTCGCCGCTGCAGTGGCTGGCGCGATAGGAATAGTTGCCGGTGGCATGCACCTTGTCATCCACCAGCGTGGCGTGCTCCAGGCGGCGCGCCACCTCCGGGCACAGCGCGATGGTGTCGCGGAAGAACGCCTCGACGGGCTTGCTGCGCGACTTCAGGTAGTAGGGCCAACACACCGCGCCCACGCTCGTCGTGCCGTCGGCCAGCGGGATGAACCAGAACCAGCCGTGCTCGAACCAGGCGATGCTGATGTTGCCTTCCTTCTTGCCGGGCAGCCGCTCGGCGCCGGTGAAGTGGCCGAACAGCGCAGAGCTGTTGTGCGCCGCGCTTTTTTCCTTGCAGCGCAGCTTGTTGGCCAGGAAGGTGTCGCGGCCGGACGCGTCGACCACGAAGCGGGCGCGCCAGCTTCTGGACGCGCCGTCGTCCAGCAGGGCCTTCACGTCGGCGCCGTCCGCATCGAAGGCCACCTCGCGCACACGGCAGCCTTCCAGCGTGCGCGCGCCGCACTTGGCGGCATGGCGAAACAGCAACTCGTCGAGCTCGGAGCGGCGCACTTGCCAGGCGTAGGGCATCGACTTGTCCCAGGCCTCGGAGAACTCCAGGTAGCTGCGGTGCTCGTGCTCCGTCGAGACGAACTCGATGCCCCACTTGGGCATGCCGATCGCCTCGACCTGCTCGCGCACGCCGAGCCTCTCGAACAAGGCGACGTTGGCCGGCAGCAGCGACTCGCCGATGTGAAAGCGCGGGTGTTGCGCCTTTTCGATCAGCACGACATCGCGGCCCTGCTGCGCGAGCAGGGCGGCGATGGTGGAGCCGGCCGGCCCGCCGCCGATGACGAGCACGTCGCAGCGCTCTTGCGCTGCTGCCGGGCGGGTGGGTAAGGCGAGGGTGTTGTCGCGGGCGTTCATGCAGGCTTGACGGCGGTGTATTCGGAGAAGATGCCCAGCTCGACGTGGCGCTGCACGTCCTGGAAACCGGCGGCGCGCAGCGCGGCCATCACCGCCTCGGGGGCGATGCAGGCCTCGATCGTGTCCCAGTAGTAGCGCCACAGCTCGGCGCTGCCCTTGCGACGCCCGACCACACTGGCGATCAACGGCACCACAGCGCGCATGTAGCCCTTGAGCAGCGCGGTGGGCACGGCGCCGTTCGGGCGCGTGATCTCCAGGACCAGCAGCCGTCCGCCTGGGCGCAACACCCGATTGAACTCCGCGAAGGCCGCCCCCACGTCGGCAATGTGACGCAGCGCGTAGCCCATGCTGAGGAAGTCGCTGGTCGCGTCCGCACGCGGCAGGGCCTCGGCCCGCCCGCGCAGTAGTTCCAGGCCGGGCAGCTTCACTTCGCTCATCATCCCGGGGCTGGGATCGACGCCGACCAACCGACCGCTGCTCCCGATCAGGCCGAGCGCCTCGCGCGCCACCAGTCCTGTGCCGATGCCGACGTCGAGCACTTGCGCGCCGGGCCGCAGTCCCGCGCGCTGCAGCGCCTTGCGGCGGTACCAGGGCCCCGAGCCGAGCGCGAGAATGCGCTCGATGCGCTCGTAATCCGGCGCGGTGTCGTCGAAGATCCGCTGGAGAAACTGCTGGTGCTCGTTCTCGTTGCCGTAGTAGTCGGTGAGCGGCGCATGCGGTGCGAGCGGGGGTGAAAGCGGGTCGGCTCGGGCGGGCTCGGAAGCAAGGCTGCGGGTCATGCGGGATTATGGCAAGCGCCTTGCGCCCGGCGAGGCTTCGCGCGTGCAGCGCGCCGCAGCGTGAGAAGGCGCACGCTGTTATTGCCCGTCGCTTTACGGATGTTCACATTGCTTCATACGAGGCTCAGCCGCAGATGGCACCGTCAGTGCACTTTCCGAGAAGAACCGGGTCGAAGCTTGCGATGAAAAAATCCTTGAACCACGCCGCGCTGGGGCTGCTGCTCGCGGGCGCGGCCGGTGCGGCGTGGTATTTCCTGGCCTCGCCCGGCGCGCCGGCGGCCGGTGCTGCCGCAGCGCGGGCCGAGGCGCCGGTGGCCGTGAGCACGGTGCCGGCCCGGCAGGAGGACTTCCCCCTGCAGCTCGCCGCCAACGGCACCGTGACCGCACTCAACCGCGTGGAGATCCATCCGCAGGTCAGCGCGGCCATCGCCGAAGTGCATGTCACGGAGGGCCAGCCGGTCAAGGCCGGGCAGCTCCTGTTCACGCTCGACAGCCGCTCCGCCACCGTGCGCGTGGCCCAGGCCCAGGCCGAACTGCAGCGCAACCAGGCCACCCTCGGCGATGCCGAGCGCCAGCTCTCGCGCAGCCGCGATCTGCTGCGCCAGGAGTTCGTGTCGCAAAGCGCGGTCGATACCAACCTGAGTCTGGCCGCGGCACAGCGCGCCCTGGTGGCGGCCAATCGCGCGGCGATCCGGGCCGCACAGGTCGAGCTGAGCTACAGCCGTACACCGCGCCGAGCGCCGGACGCGCCGGCGCCATCGGGGTGTATGCCGGCAGCTATGTGACGCCCGCTTCCGAGCCGCTGGTCACCATCACCCAGCTCGATCCGATCGCGGTCGCCTTCGAAGTGCCGCAACGGCACCTTGGCGACCTGCTGCTCAGCCTGAGAAGCGGCAGCGGCCGCGTCACCGCGCAGTTGCCGCACGGTCCGGGCGGCGGCACGGCGCTCGAAGGCAAGCTGGAATTCGTCGACAGTGCCATTGACGCCGCGTCGGGCTCGGTGCGGGCCAAGGCGCAGTTCGCGAACCCGAAGCAGTTGCTCTGGCCGGGCGCTTACTGTTGGGCCAGGATCTGACGCTGATCGCGACGATCGGCATCCTGCTCTTGATCGGCATCGTGAAGAAAAACGCGATCATGATGATCGACTTCGCGCTCGACGCGCAGCGCACTCAGGGCATCGCGCCCGCCGCCGCGATCCGCGAGGCCTGCCTGCGGCGCTTTCGGCCGATCATGATGACGACTCTCGCTGCGCTCATGGGCGCGCTGCCCATCGCCATGGGCCTGGGGGCCGGCGCCGAATTGAGGCAGCCGCTCGGCCTGGCGGTCGTGGGCGGTCTGATCTTCTCGCAGGCGATCACGCTGTACATCACGCCGGTGATCTACCTCTATCTCGACCGCTACAGCGGCAAGGGCCCGATCACCCGGCCGGTGGCGGCCGAGGCGGCATGAGCGATTGACGATAGTCTGATCGCCGTCGCTCAATCAGGCTGTCGCGCGAGGTACGACCTGCTCGGGATGAAGCGAATCGTTGGCCGCTCGCGACCGCGATGCCTCACTGACCGGCACGAGCCAACTCAGAGCCAGGCGGTAGTGATAACCGCACCAGGCGGCAATTCCCAGGAATTTTGGTGCGTCTTCGGCGAAGTAGCGCCAGGAGCTCTTGCCGAGCAGGCCACGATCGTTGATCTGATCGACGAGCAAGGACGCGAACAGGCAGGCCAGGGCAAACAGCATCAAACCCCACTCGCCAGCAAGAATCTGTTGCCCGAAACGCCAGAAATACGCGAGCACCGCGGCAGCCAAAAGCACGATGACGACCGATTCGCCGAAGCCGAGATAGCGCCGGGCAAGGTCGTCATGGACCATGAACAGGTCATCCAGAAGCAAAACCCCGGTGCACAGCGTGGCCGCTCGCAGATGCCGGACTCCTTCAGTCACGCGCTGCTCGCGCCGCGCCAGCGCATGGCTTCCGAAAGCGCAAACTGTCGCGCTGGTGCACCACAACAAGATGCCGAGGTTGGAGACAACGCCCCACAGAGGGTGCTGCACAGCCAGATCGGCCGGGTCGCGGGTGAAACGCTCGATGGGAATAGCCGCGAATGCGCTTACGAACACCACGGCCAGAAGCACGAAGACAGGCGCGGCAACGAACGCCAGAAGATGACGGCTGTCGCGCTGAGAAAGGGACGGCATCGCGAGCTCTCGTGATTGAATAGACCCAATCCAGTGTCACGGTTCTGTCATCGATCCACAACCGCGCCGCCACTCGCATCGGGGTCATTCGAATGCGGTTTGTGCGATGCGCCGTACAGACGAAACAGAGGGGGTGTCGTTCGGCGCGTCACGCAGGCGTTCGCAGCCGAGTCAGCCGCTTCATCGACTCCTTGGTCTTCCAGGCCGCACCATAGAGCCGTGAATAGGCATCGCGCGGGAAACCGACCCGCTGAGCGAACTCCACGATCTCGCGCGAGAAAGGATCGGTGGCGTTGAACACGCGGCCGAGGTAGCCGCTGCGCACCTTTTGGTAAGCGGCCAGATCGAATACCCGTTCATACCGCTGTAGCTCGCCGGCGATCTCCAGCGTGAGCAGCGTGCGTTTGCATTTCGGGCACGACCCGCAGTTCTTCTCGGTCCAGGTTCTGTTGCAGACATCCAGGAAATCATAGGAGTCGGTCAGCTCGGCGACCTTCAGCGTCTTCTCGACCCGGGAGTATTCGCTGCCGACCGAGAAGCATTCGGTGCTTTCGGTGGAAAGCATCGGCAGGGAGATGAGATCGCTCGGCGCCGTGTCGTGGTGGCGCGATACCGCAACGTCGCGAAAGTTGTGCGCGGAGGCGTACATGAAACGCCGGATGCCGGCGCCGAACAGCAAGGGCACAGCGGCATTGCGCAGCGTATGCGTCTGCTGGAAGTTCAAGCGGCCTCCATAGAACGTATCGAGATTGCTGTTGACGTCTATCAGTGGCAGGCCGAGGCGTTCGGTCAAGGGCAACAAGCGCTCGTATCGGCGCCTGAAGGTCGCTTCACCGCCCGCGTCGTGCGAGCCGACGTTGTTGCAGAGCAGGTGCGTGATCCGGAAGCCCTCCGGTACCTTCGCGTAGTGGTGATCCGCCAAGACGCAGAACGAATCGATGCCGCCAGAAAAGCCCGTCGCCACGCCGCTCGCCCCCGTTCGTTCAAATACGAGTTCGTTGGGACGAATGTCGATCTTTTTCAGGAAGGGCATGACTTCCAGCAGAAGATCCTGGAGGCCCCGAAGGCTGTAATAAAGCTTTTCGGAAACCGACCCGTCCAAGCTTATCGGCTCGGCGTCGATCATGGCCGGTATAAGAAGCGCGACGAGCTGGCTGTCCGACGAATCTGCGAGCAAATCCCGAAATCGCTCGGGAGCAGAGAACCACAGCGTTTTGGCAACGTGGTCCGAGACGATGTCTGTTTCAAGGACGGCTTGGCCGTCAGCAAGGCGAAGCCTGGGTTTTCCAATGCGCATTGCGGTGAGTTTGCCTTCGTGTTGCGCGCGCTGTCACGAATCGCTGCACGCTGTGTATCTTGGAATACGAAGCGGCTGGGAAATCGAGTGACGCTCCCGCTCCACCGAGCGCCCGCGCATCAGTCCGGCTTCGGGCCCAAACCCAGATAGCGCGCGCGAATTTCGTCGATGCGTTCGCGGTTCACGCCGAAGTCGCGCCTTCCCAGCCGGGATGCCGAGCGCAGGTGAATCACGCCGTCGACCGGATCGACCCAGAACTCGAGGTCGTCGACGAAGCCCAGCCACCGGGTTCGCGCCTCGGCGCGCAGGTAGTCCGGCGCAGCCAGCACGATGCGCACGCCCTCCGTCGCTTCGAGCACCGATCGCAGTCGCGTGATCGACGCGTCGGCTTTCCCGCGCAAAGGCAGGGGGTTGATGCGCGCGCTGGCCGGTGGCCTGCTTTCAGCGTGCAGTCTGGCCTGACTGCTCACGCTGTTTTCGGTAGCCGAAGGCGGCTTGAACCGGCCGTCGTGCACGCCGAGGTCGGTCGGCGGCGTGCCCGAGAACACGCCGAGGCGTCCGGCCCCCAGCAGGGCCAGCACCAGCGCGATCACGATGGCGGCGGCGATCAGCCAGCCCCGCCTCATGGCTGCCGAACCCGGCTTGCCTTCAACGCCGCCGCTTTCCCATGCCGCCGAGCAGCGAGCCGAGCACGCCGCGGATGATCTCGCGGCCGACGGTGCTGCCCATCGTGCGCACGGCCGACTTGGCCATCGACTCGGCCAGCCCCTCGCGTTTGCCGCCGCGCGGCCCGGTCGAGCCGAACAGGATGCCGCCCAGGCCGCCGAGCACGCCGCCGGCACCGTCGCCGGCCGCAGCGGCGGTGCCGCCCGGTCCCCCGCCGGCTTGCTGGGCCGCATCGGCGCTGGCGGCGGCGCGTTGCGCCAGCTTCTCGTAGGCCGATTCGCGGTCTTCCGTTTTTTCGTACACGCCTGCGATTAGCGATCCGGCCATCAACGACTTTCGCTGCTCGGGCGTGATCGGGCCGATCTGGCTGCCCGGCGGGATGCAATAGACGCGCTGCGTGATGCCCGGGCGGCCTTTCTCGTCGAGCAAGCTGATCAGCGCCTCGCCGACCGCCAGCTCGGTGATGGCGGCACCGATGTCCAGCCCCGGATTCGGG